>CAVAQY010000023.1:0-33938 GCA_963590865.1 Bacteroidaceae bacterium
CCCTTGCGCCCTCTATAAACTTGTCGGCAAGCAAAGCCGACGTTCCTTTGCGGTGGGCACTGCCCGTGATTACTGTTATATTCATTATGTTCCTGTATTTTGATTGTATTTATCCGACGGTGCAAAATTACATCCATTCCACCAAAGTCTTTGTAGATGAATTACGGACAGGATTAAACAAATTACGGCAATGTTAGGGAGCGTACAAAAATGCAGAATAGCCGACTCATCGCGAGCCGGCTATTCTTGTCTCTGATCGTTTTACTTTTATCGTATGAATATCGGAAAAATTCATTTGAGGTGGAGCATCACCTCTGTCTGGCGGTTGGCTTCCGTTGGGGAATAGTCGTCGATGCCGCCGTGGTTGCGCTTGGTGATTTGGGAGGACGGAACACCACGCTGCATCAGCTCGTCGGCTATTGGACTTATCTCGGCAGATGGTGTGCCCATCTTGACATAAGTCAAAAACCTGCATAAAAAACCATAAAACGACGGACGATATTTTGTGGGCGCACACAAAGGCCGTACCTTTGCAGCGCTTTCGAGATGAAAGTACTGTTATTCATTAGGTTAGTAGTTAATAGATTTAAGGTAAAGATTATGTTATTAGATTTTCGAACAACGGTCGTGTTGGTATCGGTAGTCATAATGACTGTTCTGAGTGTTTACACTCTGATTAATACCAACATCCGTTAGAAAAGAGCGCGGGGTGAGTGATTCATACCGCGTTCTTTTTTGTTTAAGCCTGTTCAAAAAAACGCTTATATCTTGCTTCTTGTTTGCAAAGACATAAGCCTATTCTATCTCTAATCCCATGTTGCACACAAGGCGTTTCACCACGTCAACCTTTACTGTAGAGGCGTTTTCCTTGTCGTAGATAAGAAGGAAAACAACCTTACCCTCAACCTCTTGTGTGAGGATATTGAACGTGATGACGCGTGCGCCGCCGGATTTGCCTTTGCCTTTCGACTTAATAGCCATCCGAATTTTGCGGATATTTTTGGTTATCTCGTCGCCTTGCAGCGGATCCCGCTTGATACTTTCGAGAAAGTCCAAGTAATCCTGCTTGAAACTCGGGTATTTCTTTGCGAGGCGTTTCGCCTCTTTTGCGAAGTCGTTGGAGACTGAAACGCTAACACTACAACTCATCAGCCAGACTTTCGGCTGAGAGAAGGATGCGTTTGCCCTCGATGGCTTCCTTTACTTCTGTCAACGCGTTTTTAAGTTCCAATATCAAGTCGCGCGGTGCTTCCTTTACGTCCTTAGTGTCTTCGGGAGAAATACGAAAACTGCCGGCACGCGATTTCAGAACCACGTGCTCTCCCGATTTTGCCATATTCAGATATTTCGTCTGATTGACACGAAAGTCTCTTGTGCTAACTACTACCATAACAATCAAAGTTATACGTTATGGTACAAAGTTACGCTTTTTATTTATATTTGGCAACCAAACTGCGAATTGTTCGGTTACCAATGACCAATAATTGCAGATTTTTCCAAATAACGCTTTGCATTGTGAAAAAGAAAAACCACGGCACAAAGTCTAAATCCCGAAGGCATCCCGAGCACACCCAAGGTCAAGAATTAGAGAAATGAAGAATGCTGCGCCAAAGTAATAGGTGCTGCGTCCCGAACGAACAAAACTCGACGAGCAAAGTACGAACGGACAATATTTCCGACAGAACAGGGCAGGCGCGAGGATGCAGCGACTACTATAAAACTTGCCCAAGTTATTTTTAAACATTACTAAACCGTACCCCAAACTTATCAAGACACCCCACCTATACCCCAAGTTTGTTATGGCATAGACCGCCGGAGCGGCTCAAATGTTGTACCTTTGCAACGATTTGCATCATTTTGTTACAATCTTAAACGTATGGAAACAGACAACCTTTCAGGCAAAAACATACTTGTCACCGGAGCTTCGGGCTTCATCGGGAGCTTCATAGTGGAAGAGGCACTCAAGCGAAACATGAACGTATGGGCGGCTGTGCGCCGTTCGAGCAGCAGACAGTGGCTCACCGACCCACGAATAAGCTTCATCGAACTTGACTTCAGCAGCAAACAGTCGCTTGCAGAGTCTCTTCGTGGACACACGTTCCACTATGTCGTTCATGCCGCAGGCGTTACCAAGACGCTCCACGCAGACGACTTTTTCCGAATAAACACCGAGGGCACAACCAATCTGGCGGCGGCTCTCCTGGATGCGCAGATGCCTTTGCGCCGCTTCGTGTTCATCAGTAGCCTCAGCGTGTTCGGTCCTGTGCGCGAGCAACAGCCCTACTCAGAAATAGAACCCGACGACGAGCCTCGGCCCAACACCGCATACGGACGCAGCAAGCTGGAGGCCGAGCGACGGCTGGACGCAATGAAGGAACTGCCGTGCGTCACGTTGCGCCCCACAGGTGTCTACGGACCACGCGAGCACGACTATTTCCTCATGGCCCAAAGCATAAAGGGACACAGCGACTTTGCCGTGGGCTACCGCCGTCAGGACATTACTTTCGTGTATGTGCAGGACGTGGTGCAGGCCGTATTCCTCGCATGCGACCACGGCAAGCCGGGCGGCAAATACTTCCTGACCGACGGCAATGTGTATTCGTCGCGCACGTTCAGCGACTTGCTGAAGCGTGAACTGGGTGTGAAAATGGTAGTACGCATAAAAGCGCCGCTATGGGTGCTGCGCATAGTGACATGGTGCGGTGAATGGATAGGGCGCATTACGGGTAAGGTCACGGCTCTCAACAACGACAAATACCACATTCTCCGCCAGCGCAACTGGCGTTGCGACATCTCCAACGCCCGCAACGAACTTGGCTACAAGCCGGAATACGAATTGGAGCGCGGAGTGAAACTGGCCGTAGAGTGGTATAAAAAACATGGCTGGCTGTAGCCTTTCTATTAAAAAACTGTGACATCCATTGCATTATGAATGCTATAACCGACATATTCCGTATAGAAAAAAGCCCGAAAAAGGGACTGCTCGCCGTAGAGTGGGTAGTGATGGGCTACCTTGTGCTGACGCTTCTGCTCATGCTGTTCACCTACACGAAACTCCACAACCCAGAATCAATGCTTTGGGGGCGGCTTCGCGTGGTGGCCATGACTGCCGCCATGTGGCTTGTGTACAGACTCGTGCCGTGCCGCCTCACGCTGTTTTTCCGAGTGGCGGTGCAGATGGCCCTACTCTCATGGTGGTATCCTGACACCTACGAGTTCAACCGTATGTTTCCCAATCTCGACCATGTATTTGCCCAGTGCGAGCAGAGCTTGTTCGGTTGCCAACCGTCACTGCTCTTCTGCAGACACTTCAGCGGAGCGGTTTTCAGCGAACTGATGGATTTGGGCTACTCGGCCTACTTCCCCATGATACTCATTGTCACCGTCTATTTCTTCGGCTGGCGCTACAAAGAGTTCGGCCGCGCATCGTTTGTCATTCTCGCGTCGTTCTTCATATACTACATTATATACATAGCACTCCCTGTTGCCGGACCGCAATACTACTACAACGCCGTCGGATTGGCAGAGATAGCGCGAGGAAACTTCCCCAATCTGGGACATTACTTCGCCACCCACCAGGAAGCGCTGGCGAGTCCAGGCTATACGGACGGTTTCTTCTACCGCATGGTGGCCGATGCTCATGCAGCCGGAGAGCGTCCCACGGCAGCTTTTCCGAGCAGTCACGTGGGCATAAGCACGATACTTATGCTCCTCGTATGGTCGTCGAAAAACCGCAAACTGCTGTACTTCCTCCTGCCTTTCTATGTATTGCTGTGCTTTTCCACGGTGTATATATACGCCCACTACACCATAGACGTATTCGCGGGATGGCTTTCCGCCATTCTGTTTTATGCCGTGCTATACACTTCATACGGGAAATTCTCCAGACAAGTCTAAAGACTTGAGGACAAACACAAAGACAAAATCCCCACCGTTTGGCCGAACAACGACCATACGGTGGGGCTTTGGGTTAGGGACGGTTCTATAAAACCGCCATTCTCAAGCAGAAGTTGTATTGGGCAAGGCAAAGAGTGGCGGCTTACTTGCGCACCACTTTCCTTACAGAGTTCTTGCCCTTCACGATGCGCAGTCCTGCGCCATCTCGGTTGGCAATGCGTCCGCCAGCAGTATATTCCGTAGCATCGGCATCAGACGAAACTGTGGCAGAATCAATGCCGGCGGCTATCTCTTCGTCAGCCCCATCGATAGGCATGGTCACGGCATCGGTCGCATCAACAACGGGCAGCTTGGTCACTGTGGTCAAACAGGCTCCAAAGCTGGTGAGTTTGGGGCGGTTGCTGGACGTGGTGCGCACCCATACGTTGTTCTGAAGCACATAGTAGCCGGTACGGACGGTCTGTGAAGTTTTGAAATTACCACGCAACTGATAGTTTGTAATTGAGGCCGAAGAGACTGCTTCGCCCGTTTCATGAAACCAAGCCTCATCGCCGTCGGTCATCCGATAGATGCAAGGCACTCCGGCCTCTACCCTATCCACCTCCTCAAGCACGAGGTTCTTATAGTCGGATGTGATACCGGCCAGCTGATAGAGCTTGACATTGGGCGACGCTGTCATGTCGTAGGGCAGACAAACGGTGCTCCACTCTCCATCGGCAGCCGTGCGGCGATAGACAGGAGTGCGCTTCAAGCGGAAATCGGTGGCAGCCCACCATCCCTCACGGTTGTCTCCCTGAGAGTCTTTCACGCCGAACTCGTGCCAAGAACCGTCAACTGCGTTATTCTTAGAACCCACAAAACCTATAGTCAAAGCCTCACCCTCATTGACATAGACACTGGAAGTGGCGAGCGTCTGCCACTTGCTTTCGTTGTCAACAGTGGGCAGATCAAGATAGTTGGCTGTGAGCGTAGGCGTAACCACAGTATCGCCGGACAAGGCAAGGTAGCCGTGCTGGTCTGACAGGCAGAGCAGTTCAGTGGTGGCCTTGCACTCCATAGAGTAAAGGCCGTGGGGCAGCTT
Source organism: Bacteroidaceae bacterium (assembly GCA_963590865.1). Taxonomy (GTDB): domain Bacteria; phylum Bacteroidota; class Bacteroidia; order Bacteroidales; family Bacteroidaceae; genus Prevotella. The sequence continues at coordinate 4,979 of CAVAQY010000023.1, forward strand.
GGCTATATCCTGCTTCACCTCCATTGTCTTGCCGCTACCTTCTGCGGCGGACAGTCCGCTCCAGAAGGCTTTCCAACATGGTTTGCCGCCCAGAGTGGCCACCTTCTGCTCGCCACCGGTATAGGTTCCGCACTTGGTGGTCCAGTTGAGCGTGCCTTCATCAAAGGCCGGCGAATAGACAACGCCGTCGGTGTAGACGGAAGTCTGGCACTCGCCGATAGCCTCGGCCAGTTGACTGGAAGCAAGCAGGGTTTCGGCAGCGGTCGTTGCGGCGGCTACAGCATCGAGAGCCTGCTGCACGAGTTCGTAACCATCAGTCTTGATACTGACAATCTGTTGTGCCTCGCGGACATTGTCCTCAAGCGTAGCCATCTGGTTGTAGACTTCAAGCGCATTATCCACCACAGTTTTCAGAGCAAGATATGTTTCGGCATCGCTACCAGTGGCAGCTGTGATGGCCGACCTAATTTCCGATGCCAGCCGTTCGTTGTCTTTCAGATAGTCAGCGGCCAGTTCTGCCCTGTGACGCATCTGCACCACTCCATCGGCATAGGCTTCCTCGGGCGTGTCAAACACGCGGCACAGCATTATCTTGTCCATTTGCGAAGACGCATTCAGGTAGTAACAGCTGTATATGGCCTTGGCATAGTGGCCGGCGTTGACCTCATAGTTCATTGAACCCCAGGCTGTGGTGGGCACGGTGACGGCAGCCATGGAGTCGAAAGCCTCGCCCGTTTCGCTCATATAGAGGTAATGGAGTGCGGAAGAATTGCATCGGGAGGAGTTGACATAATAATAGTCAGCTCCCGGAACCACGCTTACCATGGTCTTGACTGCTCCCGCCTTGTCCTTGCCCGTATGGGAACGTGCCTGAAGATAGGCTCCGCCGTCGATGCTTCCCACAGGGACAACTGCAAAATCAGGCGACGAGACAGGTTCGCCGAGTCCGTTTGTCCAGCCTTCAGTACCAAGGTCGAAATCACCGTTGGCAAAGAGGTTGCCGCCGAGATAACGCTGCTGACCCTTATAGGTTATGGCATCGCCCACCTCGTGTTCAAGAGAGATGGCAGCTACGGCACGCGTATAACGGTCCTTGTCCTTTCCGTCGATGATGTGGATGCGGTAGTAAGCCCCGGAAACAGCGTTGGCATCGGTGTAGGAATAGTCGGAGAGACCGCCCTGCTGATTAACTTCGGCAACCAGAGTCCATGAACCACCGTCAATCTTGCGCTCAACATATATGGCGTAATTATTCTCTCCATTGTAGTCTTTCCACGTGAGCAGAGCCGTACCGTTGGTCTTGTCATACTCTACAGTGAGTTGATCGGGGTCTTTCATCGTGGCCTTGACCGCCGGAACCACAACATAACGCTCGTCATAACCCACGGATGACGGTTTGTCGGCATAGTACTGTCCGGCCTGGGTCAGGCGACCATGATCGTTGTCATAAACTTTGCGGCAGTCCTGAACCCAGTTGTAAATGGCGTAACGCTCCAGCCAAGGAGTAGCCTCAAGGCCGTCTATGATGGGATTAAGGTGCTGTGCGAGTATGGCTTCGTTGGCCTCGCCATAGTTGGTGTCGCTGCCCGGCCATCCTGTCCAGTTGGCTCCGTAGTTCATCTCGGTAATCCATATAGGCCGACGGGTGCGGTTGTGAATGCCGCTCAAGAAGCTGTTCCAGCTGCTCCAGTCGTTGTACCTGTAAGCATGGACGGCTATGAAGTCGCAACGCCATCCGCGGGCATCTATGGAGTCGATAAACTCATAGAGCCAACTGTAGTTGCCCGACACGGCGGGCGAACCCAGACGGCGACCTGTGGCCATCATCTGCGGCCATGTGGCCAGCACTTCGGCCACAGTGTTCACCTGTTCCCTGGAGTCGTTGGTGTTGTCCGGCTCGTTGTTGCCGAGGATATTGGCCGACGTACCGTTGTTGCCCACATCGGTTATGCCCGGCCAACCCTCATGGTGGTGATGGGTGACATACTCGCGGTCTGCCCACACGTTGATGCCCGCATCCCAGTTGTAGCACCATGTGGTATTGAGCATTGTGTTGGCCGTCACGTCATTGCCGGCATAGCCCTTCTTGCTGGCATCGTTCCACTGGCTGACGCGGAGAGCCGACACAGCCTTGCGCAGAACACCGGGAAGGTCAACCTGAATGTCGCTCTTGTCGGCAATCCACAGGCGGTTGTAGCCCGTGCCGTCGGCCTTTTGGGCAAACCAGGCCATGTAGCCGCGCTTAAGGGTGAAGCTGCAAATCTTATTGTCAATATCTTTGCCGTCCAAAGACACACGCTTTCCTACGGCGAAAGTCTCGAACGAGCCTTGACAACCGTTCTCAGTATAAACGGTGAGCGGACTGATGCCCGAGTTGTGGGGCAGGATTATAGAGCCGTCGCCATAGATTTTCACCATACAGTTGGCACTGGAAGCCTTCACTCCATTGACCTGAATGTATTGGTAAAGGCTCGAAACGGCAGAGGGTTTCACCTGCGACAGAATGACAACGGCATTGTCGGTGTTGGTAATGTTGAGCACTGCGCCGTCGGCAAACGGCGTAGCCGATGTGATTACATAGTCAACATCGGCACTAAGTGTGACTGTTCCCTGCACCTGCTCCACAGTTTCGGTGGTGTTGGCGGCAGACAGGGGCATCACTGACATGACACTCAGCAACCCAGCAAGGGCTTTGCGCCGGATGAGGTTGTTTGTTTTCATAAAATTTCTATTTGACAGTTGATACAGTTAGAAGTGGTCTAAAAAATAAGAAAGAAAAGAGTCAGACTTCGGCACTACTGTTCCCGAAGCCCAACTCTTTTCCCTTGTGTTGCGCTATTTCTCCTCTTTTTCGGTGACAGGCTCAATGCCTATCTTTCCGTTCCAGTGGAGATACCAGTTGCTGGAATTGCGGAGGTTGACCTTTATCTCGCCAGCCATGGCATCCTTGTTGTCTTCTCCACGACGTGCATACACGCGGTCGGCAAGGAAGTTGGGATCGCCGCGGCGCAAAGCCACACGCATCAGGTCGTAGAAGCGCGTGCCTTCAAAGCAGTTCTCCAGCGCTCCCTCATTGACAATCATCTGTTCCACCTTGTCCATCTGGTACTGACGTTCCAGGATGGAGTCGGCCTCAGACTTGTAGTAGCCCGTAGTCTTGTCTATGTATGCAGAATCGAACGGCATCTGATAGTCGGGATTTTGCAGACTCCAACCGCAACCGAGGTCATGTATGCCCATTGTGTTTTCTGTGTTCAGGCCATCGGGAGTGCGGAGCACATAGCGTGTGGTGGGGAAGTCAAATCTGCTAAGGAACGCTGAGTCGGCAGCTGAGGGATAATACTTCATTATGGAATCTGTTATCACCTTGTTGTTAACGCCCGAAGCCAGCACGTAGTAGGCAAAGTGGGGATAGCCGGCGCGGTTCATAGCCTCTGCCAGACGCAGATAGACGGTTGTGCGGCGATAGACCGGAATGTTGCGCGTAGTATACTTGTGGATATACTGGTATTCTCCACGCTCTCCGTTGATTATCGCATTTTCCATTTGCGTATAAACATTGTAAAGGCGCAAGTCGCCGTCGCGCATACCGCCTATGCCCTTGGGCACAACACCGTATTTTGCCACGCCACTATTGTTGGAAATGACGTACGTGCAAGTTTGGGCGGCAGACAGGTCTTTTATAGACTGCGAAGGTGTCAGGCTAAACTCGGCATTGTTGTCTGACGTGCAGTTAAAGAGGTTGCGCAACTGGCTGTAGTTGCCTTCCGACGGTATGGAGTCACCGGGGATAATGGTTATGTATTCAGAATTGGAACCATAGGTTTCGTTCCCGAATGATGCCCGATAATTGACATAAATGCCTGAATATTTTGTGAACGTCGTTGTCCCGTTAGGCCAGAAAGTGCCTCGGGTACTACCGATAGGATAGGCCGAATTGGTGCCGTTACGCTTGCTGATATAGTTGTAATAGTTCAGCGCAGCCTCATGGTAATGGCCTGCCCACAGGTTTAACTCGCCCAGCATCAGGTAGATGGGGAAATACATCAAGCGCGAGTCAAGACTGCGTATGGCGCCGTAGCCCGGCATCTCCTCGTTGGCCAAGGGCTGGATGTCCTTGATGAGCCAGTCGCATATTTCTGCAATGCCTTTCCTCGGATAATCGCGCTCGGCCTCTTCCTTGGTCAGAATGGGCGTAGTGACAAACGGCACGTTGCCGTAATTGAGTGCCAACTGTAGGTATGTCCAGGCACGGATGCCCTTGACGGCAGTATACTCCTTCATGAAAATCTTTTCATTGCGGTTGTTCTTCAGTGCCGTATCTGCCTTTGCTATGAAGTAATTACAGTTGTTGATTACCGCATAGTAGTCGCTCGGACTGTTGTAGGCATTGTCGTCGCCAATGTTGAAGAGAGCCACATCACGGAGGTCGGCACTGGTCTTAGTGTTTATGTCCACCAAGTCACCGCGCACTTCACCGAGAAGGATGGTGCGGTCGGCCAAAGCCTGTAGCTTACCCAAAATTCCGGTAACGGAATAGATGGTGTCGGTGGCATTGTTGAGGTGGTCTTTGTCGGCATAAATAATGCGGTCAGACTCCGGTTCGAAGAAATCGGCACACGAGGAAGTCAGTCCGGCTACCGCTGCACCCAAGCACAGCATGGCCATTGCGCCCTTGTAACGGACAGTCGCCGCACGCCTGATATTATTGAACATATTATTGTTTTTCATATTATGAACGGTTTTTACAGGTTAATCTTTACTCCAGCTACTATGGATGTGCTTTGCGGCACACGGCCGAGATCAATGCCCTGGCCAATAACAGACGAGGTCATGGCCGACTCGGGGTCAGTGCCCAAGTATTTGGTCAGCGTGAACACGTTGTTGGCCTGAATCCAGAACTGTAGACCCTGGATGAACTGCGAAGTGATGGGCAGGTCATAGGACAGGGTAACAGTCTTCAGTTTCAGGTAGCTGCCGTCTTCTATCCAGCGGTCGCTGAAACGGGCGTTGCCCATCGGGTCGTTGAAGGTGGCGCGGGGCATAGTTGTCAGCTGTCCTTCCACCTGCCAACGGTTGGCCATGGCTGTGGTCTGGTTGAGGAAGCGACTTCCGCCCTCCAATTGCGAGCGCATATAGTTGTATATGTCGTTGCCCAAGGAGTAGTTAAAGCGCAAGTCAAGCTTAAAACGTTTCCATGCCAACGTGGTGAAGATGTTACCATAGATGTCGGGATTGGGATCGCCGATGACAACACGGTCGTTCTCGTTGATCTCACCGTTGTCGTCAATGTCGTCAAAGTGAACATCACCGGCCGAGAAGTAGTTGCGTGTGATGCCGTTGTCGGCCAGGATATAGAGTCCGTTAGGATCTTTATCGGTGGCGTTGCGCGCGTCTTCGGTCGTGGCAAACACACCCTTTGTCCTGTAGCCGTAGAACAAGTTGGCTGCCTGTCCCACCTGCGAGCGGACAGTGGCTCCGTACACATCGGTGTCAATATAGCCGCTTGCCTCAGGCAGTGCGGTAATCTTGTTCTTGTAGTGACCCACGCTGGCTCCCACCTGCCATGACCATGACCTGGTGGCCAGCACCTTTGCACCGACCGACACGTCAAAGCCTTCATTCTCAAGTTTGCCGCCATTGCCCCAATTGTTCTTCAGACCAGAAAGGAATCCGATTGACTGTACGGTAAGCAGATTGTCGGTCTTGCTCTTGAAGTAGTTGAAGCCAACGGTGATGCGGTTGTCGAAAAAGCCGGCATCCAGACCGAGGTTCAGACGACGGGTGGTTTCCCACTGGATGGACGTATTGCCTATTCCAGCGAAAGAAAGACCGGAAATGCTGTTCATGAACAGCTTGCCCTGGAAGTAGCTGCGAGCGGCATAGTAGTCAATGTCGTCATTGCCGCTCACATCATAGCCGGCCGTCAGCCGCAGATAGCTGACAGAACGGTTGTTGGCCAGCCACGGTTCATTGGTGAGAACCCATGAAGCCTGAACAGAGGGGAATATAGCCCACACTGCACCCAAAGCCTTCAGACCGTCAGCATCTGTACCGAACCTCGACGAACCGTCGGCAGTGAGGTTGGCCTGAAGGAAGTAGCGGCCCTTGTAGTTATACTCGCCCTGAGCATATACGCTCATTGCGTTCCATGCCTCGCTCAAACCGTTGCCCTGGGCATTGGCCAGAGAAGCACTCATGTAAGGAGTCTTGTCGCTACCGGTGTTGTAGCCCAACTGGGTGGAATAAGTATAGTCTTCCCACAGTATGCGCACACCGCCGAACACATGAACGCTGTGTGCATTATAGCGGTTGCTCCAGTCGATGCGGGTGTCGCTCATCACAGAGTTCTGCTTGGAAGCCAATGAGCGCACCTCATTCTCGCGATAGTCATATACGCTCGCCACGTAATAGTCTGGCACACCGTTGATAGGGATATAGTACATCTCGTTAGTGTTGACCAGATTGTAGCTGAAATGCTCGCTGACCCAAAGATTGGGATTTATGACGAACTTAGGCGTTACGCTCAAGTTGAGCATGGAGTTCTCAAAATGGTTCTTGTTCTCTCCATCGGCATACTCGTTGAATGCGGCAGGGTTACCCAAACGATAGTTGTAGTTCTTGTATTTCAGTGACGATAGAGCCTCATCAAGATAGCTCTCGTCGGAGGTGTCGAACTGTGAGTCGGAGAAACTTCCGCGACCGTAGCTGTACGGATTCATGAACGGACTCTTCACGTAGGCCAGGAACGAAGGTGCTGTCGGGGTGCCCTCATCGTAGCCAGAGGGAGCACCGTCGTCACGAATGTTGCGCGTGGTGTTGGCAAACGAAGCATCGAAGCGCAACGAGAGACGACTGCCCAGACTGATGTCCGAATTGAAGCGTATGTTCAGACGGTTCATCTCGTTGTTTTTCAATGTGCTCTCCGCATTGGTGTAGCCCACCGACAGGTTGTAGTTCGCGATAGCATCACCGCCTTCTACATTAATGCCGTAGTTCTGCGTCAGAGCTTTGTGATAAACGTAGTCCTTCCAGTCGGTGTTGTTGTGATACTGCTTATAATAATAATAGGTAGGGTCAGCATTGAGGAACTTGAAATCAGTGTTCTTTGTTCCCGTGCCACGGAGCAGTTCAGAAGCATAGCTGCGGTACTGGTCGGCACTCATCATGTCGTAGTACTTGGGCAGGAAAGTGACTCCGGCCGACAGGCTGGCGGTGATTCGCGTGGCCATTGACTTGTTGCGTCGAGTGTCTATGAGTATCACACCGTTGGCACCCTTTGCACCGTAGAGGGCTGTTCCGTTACGCATTACCGTCACCTTCTCAATGTCTGCCGGATTGATGTTGGTCAAGATGTCGTTGTAGAAACCGTCGTGCAGCATCTCACGTCCATACTGCTGGTCAACTATCACACCATCGATCACCACTAAAGGCTGTGCATTGGCGTTAAGCGAGTTGAGACCTTGCATGAAGGTCACACTACCCACGCCAGGAGTACCATTGCGGGTTGTGGTATAGGCATAGGCACCAAGTTGCTTCTGCAACTCGTCCTTGATGTTCACGGCACTGCTGTAGGCGAAACCTGTAGCTTGCTTGTCGCCGCGCACATTCTCGCTCTCGGCATAATCGGCAGCAAAACTGGTACTATAGAGCAGAATGTTGCCCTGCGGTTCATTCTTGTCCAAACCAGCTTTCACTGCATTATGGTCTGGCGATGACACATAGAGAGATGTGGCGAACACGGGAACTGCGAGTTCGTAGCTTCCGTCGTCGTCGGTCAGCGTACTGTAGCCAACCACTCCGCTAGCCTTGACGATGGCACCGGCGATGGGAGACTTTGTTGCCGCATCAATCACACGGCCTTTGACCGTGCGTGTTTCATAAACTTTCTTCTTGGGGGTAAGCACTCGTGCCGCAGATTCAGTCTGCCCTTCGGTCTCGTCTTCCTGTGCAGAGACACAGAGTGGAAAAGCCGTCATCAGTGCAATTCCCCAAATGATATATCGTTTCATAGTCGTCAAATTATTCTAGGTTTAACACTTACTGTCTTGTCTCTTCCTTAGGTTCAAGGATGATACAGTCTATACGCAGAGAAGTCTGGAACTCCTCTTTCCTCGTACCAGACGGACGTCCGGAGGAAATTATCTTCAACGTTGCCTGTGGGTCTATGTCGAATGTACAGGTAGGAAATACGAAATTTTCGGCTACAAGAAGTGTGTCAATCGTATCCTTCTTGCATTCCATACGTCTAAGTTTCCTCTCTGAAATTTCTTTGCCGTTCATGTCCTGATAGCCCAGATACACGTCCACTTGCAAATACTTGCGTTCATCTTCCGTAGCAGCCGTGTCACCGGCAAGAGCAGGAACCATCACCAACTTGATGTCATACGGAACGTTTGACAGCACATCGGGCAAGTAATACGTCACTGATGGCTTACTGTCCTTGCTCTTTGAGAGAAACTCAATGTACTTGTTCTTCGACAGTTTATTGTAGAATTGTTTATTATCCGAAGACACCGTCACAATATTCGGCACGCGCGATGCTCCATCGTCATACTCCTTGCGGTAGTTGGAGTTTTCAGCTTCCACATAAATCTTTCTCATAAACGTCTGCGTAGGATGAATGTTCCACTGCGGCACCTTATAGACCACACCGTTGCTGCAATCCACTCTCTCGGCCCCGTAGAATACACCGCCTGGCTCAAATGGCTTTGGGTCGTCATAAACATAGTATTTGGCTCCCTTAAAACCCCACATTTCTTCACGCAAACTGTAGGAGCGTGCATTTACGGAAACCGCCGAGTCCTGCAAAGACTGCTCTGAGTTGGCGGACATGCTGAACACCGTACCGTTGGCTATAAACAGATGCGAATAGTAATTCTGCATCGAGTCGCGCTTCTCCACTGTGTTGTTGTAGTTGAAGTACGGGGTATATTGGGTCAACATTCGGTCCCATTCGCTGTTGTCGGGCACAACCATCCTGAACACGGAGTCTTCATCATTGATTTCACCGATGTAGGTGGTGAGCAATTCGTTCTCCAGCACCTTCACGGAGTCAAGATAGGTGGTCTGACCATCCACTATTTCGCCCGCAACACTCTGGTCGGGGTCGAACTTGTAGTTGTTATAACTATATAGGAAAGTGGCAAGACTGTCCAAGTCGGCATCACGCTTCAAATACTCAAAGATATTTGGAGCGTAACTGGCGGGGGTGGCTATTGTAAACAGCACTCCGTTTTTTGCGAGTCGGTTCTTTTGGTCAAAAGAACTGCCGGCAAACTGTTTGGCTCCCAAGCCAAGATACTTGCCGTTCATCATCACGATTGACGTGTCGCTGGCAGTTGCCGCCACTGAATAGTTATACAGTGCGATGTGGTTCTGTATAAATTCCTTTATGGCCTTGTTGTCCTTAGTTATCACACCACTCTGCTTCTCTCTCATATAGAGAGCTATCACACTGTCGGCCTGTGCCTCGGTGAAACTGGTGTTGACAGGTGCGAAAACGGTGAACACTTGACTACCGTCAAGCGACGGCTTATAGCCGCACGAATCCAAGACACGCGCAAAGTTGGACAACTGATCGTTGGAGGCAATCGTCTGCCACAGGGAAACATCGCTTCCCGGCACACCGTTGCCCCCGTTGTAGTGGTCGTCCCACGTGTCAGAGCAGGCTCCGGCAGCGAGGGCGGCCAAAGCCAGCCCCGCAGCTTTCATATAATGATTGAATGTCTTTTTCATAACATTTGTTTTTTAAGGTTACAAATCGTCTTCCATCTCGCCATCGCCGTCAACGGCATAGACACTCTTGGGTACTATTTCGAGGTAGTCTATCATGAACTCGTTGTTGTTGCCCAACTTGCTGGTGGAAGTACAGCGGATGCGGATGTAGTGGTCTTGGCCGTCGTCCGGATCAATGGTGGCAGTACAAAGCACACGGCGGAATGTACGTGCATTGTTCACAAACTCATTGATGGTAGTACCTCCAGGAGTGTGGTAGCCACCATACGGACCACGATAGCACCCCTTGTTCTTCAGGAACTTCTGGTCTTCGATCTTTTCCTCGTCCGTGAACTTGGTGTAGTCTCTGTCGTCTATAGTAAACTGGTCGCCCATGATTGATGCATTGTCAAGTCTCTTGCGCATATCAACAGGTATGCCCTGCGGCTTGCCGTCATAGTAGATTTGGGCAACACCACGGGTGTCGAGAGCACAGAAGCCGAGGCGGAACTGATAGGTTCCCTTGCTTGGCACTGGGGGGAGGCGGAACGTGAAGTCGTAGTCGCCGAAGAGATTGAACTCGTCGCCCTCGTATGACCAGAAGTTCCAGTGCGGACGGCGATATACAAAGTAGCAGTTGCCGTGCATGGTCACACCATCAAGGTAGCCGTCGGGGAAGTAATAGTTGAAACCGTTCTTGCCGTTATAGTCGGGTGTGCCCGAGTTGTCGTCCTGTGTCGGGTCGCCGTTCAGGCGTATGCCCTGTGTCATAATTTCGGGGAACACTGTAGAGAAGTCCATACGGATGCGGCAGTTCTGCACTTCCTCACGGGTCTGCTTGTCATAGGCCAGAATGTCGCTGATATAGAAGTAGCGTCCGTTGGGTGCATCCTGTACATACTGACTTGGTATGGTAGGATAGATGCGTGCGCCTTCAATACTGTATCTGTCGTCATAGCGACGGTTGGCATAGCGTTCGTTCTTCACTCCTGTTTCGCCAAGATAGGCACCGCCGTCGCCAGTGACGGTGAGCTGCTCGAACTTGATCATGGAATGGGGCATAAGTGTCTCATACCAGTCGTTGGGGTTCATCTTGTCGGTCTTGATACCGATGGCACCCTTGTAGTAGTTCTGTGTCAGCACGAGCGGTGTGAGATAGTCATAGCCTTTCACATCGCGAGTAACTATGTGGTAAGCCACAAAACGGTTCAGCGGATTCTTGCGGTGAGCAAGCGAATTAGTACCGTCGGCAAGCGTCACATTGAACGCATGGTAGGGCTGGTTGACATCGTCTGGATAAGACGGATCATAGAGCGAGCAAGCCAAATCGTAGAGTTTCTTCAGCACCTCCTCGTCATTGTCGCCGCTAATGCCGTACTTCTCCTGAAGCACACTGTTGGGTGTGACAAAAAGCGTGAAGCCTTTGTACTTTTCTTCCGGCACTCGCGCCACCTCTTTCCAGAAGTCAGAGGTGTAGGTGTAGGTAGAATAGGCAGTGTTGTCATAGGAATCATCCTTGATGTACTCCAGCGAGTCAACGAGACCGGTAGCCTTGAGGGCTGTAGAGAAATAGCTCACTTCGGGATTTTCCTCCACTATCTGCGCAACAGAGCTGTTGGTATTTTCCAAAACCATATTGATTGGCTGCACCACACCGTTCTCCACAGAGTCGTCCTGAGTGGCGAAATAGATTTTGGCCACACGGTTTAGCCACACCTCAGAGTTTCCTTCCTCATCGTTCTCGTGAGTTATCTGGATGTAACGGCGGTTCATGTTGGGAGTGTGAAGCGTGCCATCAATCATCTCTATCGTTGTGTACATGTTGTTGACCAAGTGGGTGCGGGCAATGGTGTCGCACTCTTTGTCGGTCAGGTCGTCAACCGACTGTATACCGCGCTTCTTGTAGAAGGTTTGGAACGCACTGTCGGACGGCAGGAACAACGTGTAGTGGCCATATGTGGAAAGCAAGTCCATCATGTTTGCACGCTTGACCACCGTGGCAAAGTCGCTGTACTGCGCACGGCTGTTTATATAGTCGCTCATCATCTCACCGGTAAAGGTGTAGAAGTTGTCGCTGTCGGGTTCGTCAGAGCAACAAACGAAACTCGCTCCGCAAACGAGGCAGCAGACAGAGAGCATCAAATATCTGAATGTTTTCATCGTTTTCTACTGTTTAAGTATTGTTAGACTGATGTTTTTAATACTGCTTTTGGCCTAAAGAGCCAACCTTGCTATTCGTAGCTTTCGTTCAGACCAGAGCCAAAAGCCGGGTTCTGGTGCAGGTTCTTGTTCACCTTCAGTTCGTCATAGTTGTATGGCCAATAGATAGCCTCCATGCGGCTGAGTTTGCTCTCCACCAGTTGCTTGTTGCTACTGTACTTGTTGCACGACTGTGACTTCAAGTAGTCGGTCTTACCCTCGCGGCGGGCACGGCGCACAAGGTCGTACCAGCGTTTGCCCTCAAACATCAGTTCACGGCGACGCTCGTCGTAAACCAAGTTCTCAATGGCTGCCTTGGTGGTATAAGAGGTGGGGTCAAGGGTATCCTTGCGTGGGTACTGGCAGAGCGAACGCTTGTTGATGACAGTCACAAGGCGGAACGCACGGTCACGGTAGGCCTTGTCGGCATCAGAGATTCCGTCGCTGGCATTGTCTGACATAAGCTGCGTAAGAGCCTCGGCCTTGAGCAGCATGATGTCGGCCAGACGGTAAACAATCCAGTTGGCCCGAACCTGTCCTTCAGCATATATGCCGGAAATGGAGAGAGTTACTGTTGCAGAGGCTGCGCTACTGCCTTCCACGGCAACAGTACTTGACTTATAGGCGTACTTTGCTATACTGTTTGTCGTTCCCTGACTGAGTATGGAATTGTAGTTACGGGCGTCAATCTTGTTGGCAAACACACTATACTGCTTCTGCGAAACGTCGTTGCCGACATAAGAGGACGGCGAGATGTAGCCAATTAGTTTTTTAATATTGCCATAGAAGTCGGAAATGGCTCCATTGGCGAGCATTGACTCGTTGTCTTTGTCGAAAGTAAGCTCAAAAATCGACTCGGAACTGTTGCCTGTACCGAAAATCTGACCATAGTTATAACCGTACACGTTCTGCGAATTGGTGTATCTCGAGGCCAACAAAGGATAGCCCTCCATCTCCTGATCGACGGTAGTGGCATTGAAGCCGGATTCCTGCCTGTCCTTCTCTGCCTGTTGCTTCATGTCGTCAATGACATTGTCGGCATAGTCAATACACTTCTGATAGTCCTGCTTCCACAGATACATCTCGCAAAGCATAGCGTTGATGGCCGTGCTCGTGATACGACCGGTCTGGTAGTTGGTCTTCGTGGTGGGATAGTAGTGAACTGCATCTCCCTTGACGCTCTCCAAATCGGCAATCAACGTGTCAAGCACTTGGTTGAACGGGGTGGCCGGCAGATCCATTGTCTGGTTGTCGTCAAGATACGGTTCCGTGGTGTATGGAACATCGCGGAAAGTGCGGATGAGATAGAAATAGCACAAGTCGCGCAGGGCAGACACTTCTGCTATGGTGGCCTTCAACTCGCTCTCGGTATAGCCGGGATCTTTGGCGGCAACACCAGGCGCATACTTGATGACAGTGTTGCACGTGTTTATGACATAATAGAAGTCAACCCACGACGTGTAGGGGTTTGTCGAAGTGATATTGGCCTTAAAGATGTTCTCAAGGTTCACGTCCTTGTCCATGTCGTCACCAGCATCCATAGTCTCACTGCGGGCCTCACCCCAAACAATCATACGTTTGATGCAAGCTGACGATTGGAGGGAGCTATAGCAGCTGGCCACAACAGACTCCACATCGGCGCGCTCATTCCAGAACTTGTCCAGAATTATCTTGTCGCGCGGCTCCACTTCAAGGAAATCGGAGCATGAAGAGAAACCGACAAGTGCGGCAAGCGCACAAGCTATTTTATAATATTTTGTCTTCATTTCTTTAGGTTTTCAATGAATGATTGTCATTTAGAAATCTACAGTTACACCCAATGTGTAAGAACGGACACGCGGTGTCTGCGAATTGTCCATAGCAGGAGCGTAGCCGCTGTTCACTATGTCAGGGTCAACACCCGAATACTTGGTGATGACGAATGGGTTGTTCACACTGCAATAAACACTTATGCGATTCAAGCCTATCCATTTCAGGTGCTTCTTGGATATGGCGTATGACAACTGTGCATAGTTCATGCGCAGATAGTCGCCCTTTTCAACAAAGCGGTCGCTGACAAGAGTGTTGTAGTTAGAAGTGGAGCCGTACATGGCACGGGGTATCGTGGTGACATCACCCTCTTTGCGCCAACGGAAGTTGACGGCCTGGCTCTGGTTGTCGTTGCTTATCATTGATTCGGCATCAAGACGTGCAAGGTTGAGTATCTTGTTGCCTATACGGTAGGTGAACTGTGTGGTGAGACGCCATGCACCGTAGTTGAAAGTGAAGCCAAAACCACCGTTCAACTTTGGCAGTGAGCTTCCTAGATACACAATGTCAAGAGCATCAATGTTGCCGTCATGGTTGATGTCCTCATAGATGGCATCACCGCCGTTGAACTTGTAGTTCTTGCCCGAAGTGTCGTTGCTGTAGTTGTACATCATTCTGACAGGATTGCCGTCTGCATCAGTAACCACCTCACCGTTGGCGTTCATTGCAACCGGGGCTGTCTTGCCGTCAGCGATGAACTGCTTGCGCTCTGCCTCACTCATATTGGCAAAGGTGTCGTAGTTATACTGGTACACTCCCTTGTAGCGGAAGCCGTAGATGGCACCGAAGGGGTTGCCTATCTGCACACGCTGCAGCCACTCACGGTTGCCGTATTTGTAAACGGAGTTGAGCGACTCAAGCACATAGCTGTCCATCTCGAGTATCTCGTTGCGGTTGTTGCTGAAAGTGGCGTTGACATCCATGGTGAACTTGCCAGCCTTGACGAGCTTGTTGGTGTTTATGTGGAACTCCCAACCAGTGTTTCTCAGCGAGCCGCCATTGCGGTAGGCCAGTGTTGTGTATCCCGTGCTTGAGGGTATGCGATAGCCACCGTTAAGAATGTCGGAGGTTTTCTGGGTATAGACTTCCAATGACAGGTTCAGACGGTCGTCAAACAAGCCGAGGTCAATACCGAGGTTGTAACTGCTGTTCAGCTCCCATCGCAAGTCGGTCAAACGAATCTTTTCCGGGCGCATGGCTGTCATGTCAAGATACTTGTTGCCCGACACGTATGTACTCACATAAAGGTAGTCCTGATTCGGCTGACGGCCGGTCTTACCCCAGCTGGGACGCAGGGCAAGCATTGACAACCATTTCTTGGTGGGCTTCATGAATGGTTCGTCGCTGACAATCCACTTGGCTGACACTGCGGGGAAATAGCCCCAACGCTTGCTTGGACCGAACTTGGTGGTTCCGTCAGCACGGAGGGTGAAGTCAAACACGTAACGACCTTTATAAGCATAGTGGGCAGAATAGGTGAAATACATTGAGCGCCACTCTGAATACCAAGAGCTAAGTCCGGTTATCAAGCCTCCGGCATCTGGCGTTTCGATACCGCCGGACGCAAGTCCCTTGCCACTGGTGGAAGAACCGTTGCTTGAGCCTGATGTCAACTCAAAGCGTCCCATCATCATGGCCGAATGGTCTTTGTTCTTGAATGCCGGTATCAATGTCAGGGTCTGCTTGGTGTTGAACGACACGCTCTTGTTGCTTCCCGACGATGAGGTGTTTACTCCCTGATTCCATGAAACGGTCTTCAGCTCCGATGGATAGAATGTATCGTCATACTGGTTGAACACGTTCATATACAAGCTGCCCTGCCAGTTCAGCTGCCAGTGGTCTTCATCCATGCCCAACAATTGGTACTTGATAATCAATTCCGGCGACAGGTCGTAGGTGCGGCGCTGGTTCTTGGCCAGATTTGCGCTTGCCACAGGGTTAACGTAGTTCTTCTGGTTGTCATCGAACACGCTTGAAGCGCTCTGCAGCATCTGGTAGTAGCGGCTGGTATTGGCTCCCGTGGTGGGGTCTTGCTCATAGATGCTCATATTCGGCATCTTCTTCATGGCAATACCCAAGAGTCCGTCGCTGTTCAGGTCGTTCTTTGTGTAGGTCAACGCAAAGTTGGTTGACACGCGGATGCGCTGGCTGATGTTGTAGTCGAGGGCTACGCGTGTGGAAAAGCGCTGGAGCTTCTGCTGGATGATGGAACCTGTCTCATGGTCGAAACCTCCACCAATGCGGAACGAGGCCTTCTCGCCACCACCCGACACCGACACGTAGTGGTTCTGGCGCAGACCCCACTGGGTCACGGCATCCCTCCAGTCGGTGTTGTTGTTGTACTGCTCATATTCGGAGAACGTCTTGTCGTAGTTCAGCTCGCGGATATTGCTGGCTGCATCGCTCTGCTGCGGATTGAAATATGACTCCTTGAGCAACATAGTATAGTCATCGCCGCTCAACAGGTCGTAGCCGTCGGGCTGGTAAGTGCCTGTGAGTTTCAATGAATAGCTTACCCTAGCCGGTCCCTTTGCGCCACGCTTGGTGGTCAGCTCGATGACACCGTTACCTCCTTGGCTACCATAGATAGCCGAAGCGGCGGCATCCTTCAGCACGGTAATGCTGGCAATGTCCTCAGGGTTGATGTTAAGCAGCTCGGCAAACTTCTCGTTGTTGGCACCAGCCATATCGAAGTTGGAGAGGTCAACGCTTCTGATGTTTCCGTCAACTACTATAAGAGGATTGGCATCGGTCAGAGTGGAGAGCGAGGCAGATCCGCGCAGACGCATGGTTGAACCTGCACCGAGGTCTCCTGAGTTGGAAAGGATGTCAAGACCGGCGATACGGCCCTGAAGAGCTTCATCTACAGAAGTGATGCCGAGTCCCTCAAATTCTTTCATCGAGATGGTCTGGGTGGCATACGACACTTCCCTCTGCGGTATAGGCAGACTGTTGCCCTGCATACGACGCTTGGACTTAACGACAACCTCTTTGATGACGGTAGCCGACTCCAACTTTACGTTGTAAACGGTTTTGTTGATGGGCAGTGTCTTGCTTTTCAGACCTACATAGCTGAAACGCAACTTGTCCTTGACATTGCGGATTTTCATGGTGAAGTTTCCGTCAAAGTCGGTCACAGTACTTTCTATGATACGCCCTGTGGCGTCTATCTCACAGACCGTGGCTCCCATTAACGGTCCCATGTCATCGCTCAGCGTACCCCGGACTGATGAAATCTGCGCCGAAGCAACTGTAGCAACCAGCATCAACATAGCCCATACGAAGATGCGGAGCTTTGCGGTATATTTTGTTTCCTTTTTCATAATCATGGTTACTTGTTAGATTTCATCCTTCCACTTGGTTAGTGTGCCATAATACAACGGAGCGTCAATAAGGTGTACCACAGCATCCGAGGCTTGGTAGATGGTGCGCGTATATTGCTTTTTGCTGCGAGTTCCTTCCAGCCAGTATTCTCGGCATATCTGGTTATACAGACCATCGGTCTTGACCACATGGCGGGTATTGCCGCTCACGTCAGTAACGGAAAGTCCGTTTGCATCCGAATTTACAGTGAGAGAATAGTAGCGGTTGGTCACAGGGTTGCGGAGCATCGACTCGTAGGCTGTGTTGGTCACTGCCTGACCA
Source organism: Bacteroidaceae bacterium (assembly GCA_963590865.1). Lineage (GTDB taxonomy): Bacteria > Bacteroidota > Bacteroidia > Bacteroidales > Bacteroidaceae > Prevotella. Next base: position 22,349 of record CAVAQY010000023.1, read on the forward strand.
CCGATTATCACAGAGTTGTCCTGGATATGGTAGCGCACAAAGTCCATTATGCGCTTCTTTATCACATAGCAGGCATGATTGTATCGTTCCTGTTCGTCAGGGTCGCTGGTATCTTCCTTCAACTGGTAGTAGTGGTCAAAGTCGCTCCATGTGGGCAACAGACCGTCGTCTATCAGCTTCTGGACAGCATCGTTGCCCGGAACATACACAGTGTAGTTGTAGTTGTCGAACAGTCTCATGTTGTAGTTACCGCCATCTGCGTTGGTACAGGTGTACTTGTCCTTGCTAAGTGAGTTAACAAGCAAACTGGAGGAAGTGGAATCCGGGTCGCCGCCATCAAGCAACGACAGGAAATTCTTATATTCGTTCTTTTCCTTCAACAAGCTATAAACGGTCTGAGATGCACCAAAGGGCATTGAAGAGGTCTGGTAGGCCCAACCGTTCTCCTGTGTCATAATGTCGTTTTGAGGCACTTCTATATTCATGCCGCGTTCCATCTGCAAACCACCCTGGAATACGATCCCGTTGCCACTGGGCACAGCCTTGATAATACTGCCTCCCTTGGTCTTGTAGTAGGTGTGCTGACCATCAATGGCAGTCACCTTGTTGGCCACATCGCTCGCGTCTGCATCCAATACTATAATACACTGGTTGAGCAGGTCTTCGAGCCGGTTCTTTATTACATCCTCGGAAACCTTGGACTGTAGTTTTAATGACTCATCAAAATTGGGAGTGCCGTCAGAATTGTAGGTAAGCTTATAGCGCTCTGCCTTGACCTTAATGCCGTCTTCAACATCCGGATCGTACATGAACTTTATGAAGCTCTTGTCGTTTTCACCATAGTTAATGGGGTCTATATAGTGCTTTAATGCCTCGTTTGTAGGCAGCAAAAGGCCGTATTTTGAATCCATAGAGCCGAGATACGGGTCAAACTCTAATTCGTCAATGGCTTCATAGATGACGCTGAAGTTCTCCTGATCTATCAAAGCCGGGAACGAAACCGACGAATATGCGCTTGGAGCAAACACTTTGTCAACCACATAAACCACACCGTTGCAAGCCATATAGCACTTCTGGATGTTGTCGGGGGTTACGCCCATCTTGACCTTTGCGTCATTGAGAATGTTGTCGAACTTTGACGGGACTTTCTCTGAGAAGTTGTCAATCATGTTGTTGCGCAACAGTTTGGAAAGCACAAGGTCGGGTACACTGTCCCAAACGGCATAATGACGCTTCAGAGCCGAAGACTCCCACCACTGTGTCAACACTTCTTCGCTCGGCACAAGCATGGCTGCGGCATCATAATGCAGGTCATAGCCCATGGTATTGCTGTACATATACTGGTTCCAACCCGGGTCGAAAGCAAGGGTTGCCTTGACAGCCTTGCCATCGGGATCACCAGTCAGTTTTCCGCCTTTTGCCCAGTCACTGAAATAACGGAGCACATATACCGAATCTTCATTGTTGTACAGACGATTGTATTCCTTCGTTGCAGCATCGTCATAATAAGGTGCGCTGAAACGGTCAAGCAGCATCGACCATGTCTTTGTCTCCGGTTTCTGGCGTATCAAATCTGCCATGTTGGTTGCCGGTTCTACCACTCCCTCCACCTTATGCAGGTATCCGTTCTTGCACGTGATGTCGCGCTCAATGACTTTCTTGCCGTTGATATATGCCTCCGCTGCAGACTGTGCCTCACCGTTGGTGAGAATTTTCACATCGTTGTCGGTAATCTTGTTCAGCTTCATATAGGCCGGCAACAGGTGTATCATCGGCTGCGTAGTATTGTCTTTCAACAAAACAATCGAACGCTCGGCATCCTTGTACCTCTTCCAATAGCTTGTGTTGGGCATATCCTCCGGCTTGATTACATAAACGGAGTCAAGATACGAACTGGCGGTCTCGCGCCTCATGCACTTGCCTGTCTCCGGAGGATTGCCGCTTACGTTGGAAAGCAGCTCGATAAGGTATGCGTTGTTTACCATGGCTCCATTGAGCAACAGCTTTTTCTGGGCTGTTGTCAGACCGTCATAGCCCTTTACACCCCATGTATTGGTTGTAAACCAACTGTCAAACGCAGCGTCATCTGCCACAAACAAGGTCTTTGAACCAGTCTTGGAAATCACGTCGTGGTAGCCCAAGTCGTCTATCAGCTTGAGCGTGTAGGTGTAACCGCCATCCTCCTGCAACCTCTCATAGATAGAGTTGCCAAGCCATCCAGGCTGTCCGGTAAGGATGTCGTCCTTACAAGACTGTAGCATGGCGGCAGTCCCTGCCATAAGTGTCGCAGCAAGCAGAGGCTTTACTCCCCAGTGTCTTACCGTTTCAGAATTCATGTTATTAGTTGTTAATTGTTAGTTTCTCGTTTTCAGTTTTAGGTTAAGGAGCGGTACGTCCGGCGGCAAAGGTTGTCCTGTCCGGTACTCCACTATCTCCGCTCCTCCTGTTTCAGCGCATCACCTTTTTCCCATCGTGCAGGAAAATGCCTCTCTTGGCGTGGTTCTCCTTGACTTTCTGCCCTTGCAAGTTATACCATCTGCCGGCTGCGTTATGGTCGTTTTTTACGGATACGACCGACGACGGAGTGCCGAGGAAGCGTAGCGTGAAGTTGTCGAAGCAACACCAGTCGCTATAGTTCCACTCCGTCTTGCGAATGCCTATCTTGAGGTCGGTTGCCTCGGCCAGAGTGAAGCGCAGGGTGTTGGTATATAGTCCGTAATTGTTGAATGCGGCGTTGGCTGCGGTCACATTGTCGGGATAGTTGTACGGACTCTGTTCGTATCGTGTTACGATGTCGTCATACAGACTCATTACCGGCTTTTCATTCTCGTTGGCATAAAGGATAGCATTTAGTTGCTCCGTGCCGGCGTTGTGCGCCGCTACGGCAGTATTTATATCGCTCATGCGGAAGAATGACTGCACTCCCAATTCATATTCACCTTTGGGAAGCGAACTAATGGTTTGGTAGAAATCAAAATTGGTGTTCCAATATTCTGCCACATTGCCATTGGCATTGGTAAAGTTATTTGGTGTTTGTGTCCAACCAGTACCGCCGTTTGAAAAGTCAGCGTTAGTTACTATCGGTGTCAGGTCGGTTGCCTTTCCTGCCTTGACCTGCTCCAGGAGAAACGTGCGGTAGTCAGTCCCGTTGGCCAGTGCGTTCTCTATGGCTTTCAGAGCCTCGGCCATTGCCTTCTCATTGGCCTCGAAGCTGCCACCGTCGGTACTCATGACTTCCTCTGCCTTGTCCATAGCTTCCTTATACAACTTGTCGGATGTCACTTCATACATCTTCTCCACCTGCGGCAACTTGCCTTTCACCTGCTCCCAAGTCTCCAGATAGTTGTATTCGCGCTCGGTAATCTTGACAAAAGAGCCGTGCTGCGGACTAACATCGCCCACCATGTCGATGCGGTTGGTGGGGTTCATGCCGTGCTCGTCCAAGTCCATAATCCTGTAGTTGTAGCCTCCGCTGTACTTCTGGTAGCCCAACTTCCATGTCTTGCGGCCGATATAGCGGAACTGGCTCGGGGCTTCTATGCTTTGGCCTGCCTCGTCTACACCAAAGTCATCCATCAGTGTCCACTGGCAACTGCCTGTGGTCTGACTGCCCGTAGGCACAAGACGCGCTGCCGTAGCCATGCTCAAGGCGCGGTCACCCTCGCGTTTGAACACCATTTGATAACGCTGGTCAACATCATTCCATACAATATCGGCATCGATAACGTCAAATCCGGGGTCAAAAAGCAGGCGCGGCTCGCTCCAGCCGATAAGGTCTTCGTCGAACAAAGAATAATAGATGCGGTGACGGTCAGGGAAACCTACGCTGTAATAGGCCATGTATTTCTGTGTGACAGGGTCAAAGATAATCTGCGGAGCCCAAGCCGCTGTCATGTCATCGGCACTGCTCAGTCCCAGTGCCTTGAGGTTTTCCTCTGACTCAAGGTCAATGCTAACCATCTTGTCCCAATGCACAAGGTCGTTTGAACGCATGAATGTCATGCGGTGGTTGCTCGTCCAGCCGAGACTGGATGTCATGTCTGTTCCTGCCAGCAGGAAATTTCCCTTCTGGCTACGGCACACGTAAGCGTCGCGCATACCACCGGTCGTAGTGTATTCCTTGGTGTCGAAAGCCTCGCCACTGTCAAAAAGGTCGCGCCAATAGTTGCCGTTCTTGCTCAAGGCATAGCAGGTTATCTCCCTCGTGGTGTGCATATGGGCGTACAGATAACCGTATTTGTCGGCATCTTCCTCCTCGTAAGCCTTGCATACTTCCGTCTCTTCGGCAGCAATGTCGCTGGCTTTTATACGGTAGATGTTCAGAGAGTACGCCGGAATGGTGATGTTGTGGAGCTGATCGGCCGTCACAGTCTCCTCAACGGGTTTCACCTTGTCGGGAGCGTCCATCGTGTTCTCATCTGTACCTTCGGATGACGACAGACGTATCAACCTTGCGTCACCGAGGGTCATACCCTTCACGTTCAGGTTTAGCTGCTGTGTCGATGCATTGGGATTGGCTATCTTCAGTATCAGTTCGCCCGACTGCTCGTCAATCTGTACGCTCTGATAGAGGGCGCGGTCGGCGGGAAGCGTGAACTGGTGTATCTGTGTGCCGTCGAGCGAACACGTCACCTGCGAACCGTCAACCTTTATCTCTATGTCATACCATCTGTCAAGCTCTATTGAGCCGGAAGCTGTGGCCAATGTCGTCTTGCCGCCGCCAACACAGTTTTCCACGCCGTGCTTGGTGTTGCCCCAACCTCCGAGATTCCACCACACGTAGTCCTGTGTGCCAGTTCTGTTGAACATTATAAGGAAACCTTCGTTGCCTCCAGTCTTCTTCGCGCGTACCTTATATGTATATTGTCCGCCGGAGATGGCAGTGTTGATGTAGGCTGTGCAGTTGTCGCTGTTGGACGATTGCGTCACTTCGCCGTCGCTCACTGCCCAAGTTCCATTCACGGGAGTCAGCAGTCCGAGTCCGTCGGCAAAGTTTTCCTTGGCAATAGTGTTGCCCTGAAAGTCAGTAACCTCTACGTCATCATAGACCACCTGTGTCTGCCACGTGCCGAGACCCACCTGCACGTCTGTCGAAGAGACCACCTTATTACCGCTTTCCGTCCATAGCAGGTTCTGCTTGCCAAGGTTCTGGCTCATCATCTGCTGCACATAGTAGGAAGGAGTAACGAAATTGTCCGACGAGTTGAAGTGTATCATGTCGTAAGGCCACAGCGGATTGGACTCGTGGGTGAAGATGGGGGCGAAGGAAGCCATGACGCACACATCGCTGTTGCGCTCCATGCCCATCATGTAGACAGCTTCGCCCAAAGCACTGTTCATGTTGCCATAGGTGCCGTATGTGCCGGAGGCATTGGCGGCATACTCTCCGTTGTAAACCTTGATGCCGCGCGGATAGTAGTCGTACTTGTTGTAGTTGGAGCGCATCCATGCGTGGCTCCTGTAATAGTGTTCATCTACTATCTCCACCGGGTATTCGTTGCGCCATGAGGGATTGTCAGTACCCCACGCCTCCACGTTGGCTATCGTGATTATTTCGGGATACTTCTCCTTGATGGCCTTGTAGAACATATAGTAACGTTCGGCGTATTGCTGGCTCTGGGCGTTTGCATCGGCCTGATAGTTCTCGTTGCCTATTTCGATGAACTTCAGATTGTACGGTTCGGGGTGTCCGTTGGCCACGCGCTTGGCTCCCCATGTAGTCGAAGCATCGCCGTTGGCATACTCTATCGCGTCGAGAGCGTCCTGAACAAGAGTCTCTGTCTCCTCAAGGGTAAAGGTGTAGCCGTGTCCAAGACCGATATTCACCACAAACAATGGTGCTGCACCGAGGTCTTCGCACATCTGTAAATATTCGTCGAAGCCCAATCCGTCGCTTGACCAATAGCCCCAGTTGCTGTTGAGATGGCCGGGGCGTTCTTCTATCGGGCCTATAGTCTTCTTCCACTGAAATGTCTGGCCATAGGAGCCGGAGCCTTCCACGTAGCATCCGCCGGGGAAACGCAGGAACGAAGGCTTGGTGTCGGCAAGGAGCTGCGCCAAATCGGGACGCAGTCCGTTCTTTCTATTCTTCCAAGTGTAAGGGAACAGCGACACAACGTCCACATAAAGATGGCCACTGGTGCCCGTAAGCAACAATAGCTGTCCTTTCTTGTCGCTGCCTGTCGCCTTTATGGTGGCGGTCAGCTTGTTCCATGTGCCCGGAGTGACTGTTCCTTCTGCCTTGGCCTCACCGATAACGGTCTTTCCGTCGTTGCTCAACAGTCTGGCAAACACCTTGTCAGTGTATGAGGCGTTGCCTTTGGCGTAAAAAGAGAGGTGGTATGTAGAGTCTTTCACGATATTCATTCCCCAGAAGCCGGCGTTGGCCGCTCCCTTCATGTTCGATGAGGTTGCCCCTGTGGTGTTTATGTCAAGCGCATTTGCCTGTGCGGCGTTCAGCAGCTGGCTCGTTGTCAGCGCCAATTCCGCATTGCCATAGGCCGTCCAACCTTCAAGTCCCTCGGCAAAGTTGCGGTTTCTCACAAGTTCGGCATAGAGTCCGCCCTCGCCGGCATGGTTTATCTCTTCGAAAAAGAGTCCGTAATGATGATTGCCAACCTGCGGGCCGCGCTGCGTGGCGTCAATGGTCATTGTCACCTGACCTTGTATGGCCATTGTCGTTGCGAAGAGGCAAGACAGGCAGAATGTCCTTCTCGTGATTTTCATCTGTAGGTAATGTTTGTTGATAATAAGCTCGGTAATGTTTGCTGATAAATAAGCAAGGAACCGGAGATGGGGTTTCTGGCTCCATCTCCGTTCCTTTGGGTTCGGTTTCCCGCTGCAACCGTGTGCCGGTTTCAGCAGGAAACCGTCAAGAGGTTTACTTCACCATGACTTTGTTGACAACCACCTTGCCGTCGGCCATAGTGGTCTTCATGATGTTGATACCCTTCACGAGCGTTGCATTGCGCACACCATTCACGTTGTAGTACTCAACCTTGGCCACCTTTGAGGTGTTGTCGCCAACGGTGTCGATACCTGTGGTGTCACCGCTCGGCTGCTTGCCGCTGTTCTCACCGTAATAAGTCAGCTTGAAGTTGTCGATGATGAGCCAGTCGGTGCTAACCTTTGTGTCTTTGCGGAGACCTATGCGCAGTGTCTTCTCTGTCACCTTCACAGTTACGGTGTTGAGATACTGACCCATCTCGAAGTAACCGCTAGCAGAAACCATGTCGTTGGGCACCTTCATTGCAGTACCGTTGATGGTAACTTCAGACTCTGAACCTACGCCGACTCCAGCTTCCAAAGCACCTGCGGAAATAGGCATGATGCCCACGCTGTTCATTGCATTGTCGGCAGAAACTGCATAGAGCAGAGCGTTGCTCAATGTGTCGGGGTTAGCGTTGTATGCCTCTGCGTCGGCTGCTGTGCCACCCAAGCGGCAGAATGCGTTGGCCGATACCTCATAGGTTCCGTTGGGCAGACCCACGATGTCCTGATACATGTCAACATCTGTCTTCTCGTAGTACTCATAGAGCAGAGCGGCTTTCTGTGTGTCATTGTTGCCGAAGCTACCTGTTGCACCTGTCCAACCAGCTGTAGAGTTGTTGCCGTCTTCATCCTCAAAGCCCGGAGTGGCGATGAGTGAGGTGAGATCCTGAGGATTGTCATCAGTAGCCTCTCCGGCAGGAATCTTGAGTGCGACGAGCATTTCCTTTATCTTAGTCACATAGTCTGCGACTTGCTCATCGGTCAGAGCTGTCTCCTCAATACCTTCCATCACTTCAGAATAAAGGGCGGTAGCCTTGGCCTTGTCTGTCTCAGATGCGGGACAGTCACCACTCATGGCTAAGTTGTTCATGCTTTCAGCAAGCGTAGTCAGTTCCTCGCAAGCCTTGATGGAAGCGTTAGCTGCCTCGATGGCTGCATAGAGATCCGAAAGGGCATCAAACATTGCCTTACCATCAGTACCAACAACCGTTTCGTTGCCTTCCGCGATAGCAGTTGTCAGCTTATCGAATGCAGTCTTGCTCATTGCACTTACAGGTGCTCCGTTCTTGACGAATGCCTGTGCGTTTACAATGGCCTTCTCCAGTTCAGGCTTGATTATGTCGGCCTTAAAGCCCTGATAAATCATCTTGAAGTTGTCCCAGCATATCCACTGGTTGGTGTTGTCCAGTTCGCCCTTGATACCTATGCGGAGCACATCACCGGCCTTAGCCACAAGACCGAAGGCGGTGCTAGTGTACATATCATTAGAGAAAGCAATACCGGCATTGGTCATGTCATTAACAAACCATACTGAATCTTGGGTTGCTGCATCGATTTCTGCCTCATACGGAGCAGGGCCGATAAGACCTGTGGTCTGGAACAGCTCACCTTTCTTCACTCTTTCGTCGTAGATGTTCTTCAAAGCGTCGGTGTTGTTGTTCACATACACGCAGATAGAGGTAGCCTTGTCCCACTTCAATTCGTTTGCCAGGTATATAGGCCAAGCCACAGCGTTGTCGCCCGGACGATAGAAGCCCTGGAGAGAAACCGTATATACGCCGACAGGAGCATCTTTTACTTCCTGATAAACGTCGAATGCGGTGTTGTACTTCTCTGCGCACTTGTTGTTTGCAGGTCCATTCACGGTAGGATTGCCGTTCCATCCTGTTGCACCTTCCTCATAACGTGCGTTCACAAGGAACTTGTCGGTAACGTCAGCACCTACATTGATGCTGTTCTTGATACACTCGTCGTTGGCGGCAAGCATGGTTTCTGTCTTAGCCAACACCTCTTCGGTGCTCAGTGTCAGAGCATCAAAATCGTCTTCGGCATCGTATATCAGGTCGCCAAGTTTGCTTTTCAAGTCACCATCAGCAATGTCTTCGTCATCTACCGTAGTTTGAGCAGCATCCACGGCAGCCTTGTAAGCCTCCCATGCGGCGATGTTGGCCTTAAGGGCAGCAGTAGCGTCGTTCAGAGCCTTGATGTTGGCCATCACGTCAGCCTTGCTGCTCGGAGTTGACAGACCGTTCTTCACAGTATTATAAGCTTCAACTGCGCCGTTGGTCATCACTGTACCGTCAGGAATGGTGCTGGTGTCAAATGCGTCAGCCAACACCTGCTCCTGCCACTTCTGGAATGCGAGGGCAGAGTTGCCGTAGTATGTCAGCTTCCAGTTGTCGAAGAGGGTCCAGTCGGTGTCAATCGTAGAGGTCTTGAGCAGACCGATGGTGAACTGGTTGTCATCAACGCCGAAGAACACAGTGTTGTCTTTGTAGCGTCCATCCTCAAAGTAAGCAGAAGCACCCTGCATATTGTTGGGAACGAAAGCTATGCCCTCATCGGAATCCTGTCCCTGTTCGTTGCGTTCAGTACCTGTGCCAAGCTTGCTGTCACGTGCATTTGCAAAGATGTTCATGATAGAAGTGGTCAAGGTATCCTGACCTGCTACGGCATAGAGCTGGGCAAGTTTGTTGATGTCACCCTTGGTGTAGTTTTCATAAGAAGTCACAATGGAACCTGCGCGATAGAATGCCTGAAGGTTGAGGGCATACACACCATTGGGAGCTTCACCTATCTTCTGGTAACCATTATACGTCTTGTTGTAGAACTCTGCTGCACCATAACCAAATGCGGGAGTCGTGCCTGACCATCCGGTGTTGCTTGCGCTGGCATAGTCGGGATTGGTGATAAGGCTGGTCTTGTCAACGGGGTTGTTTGCATCCACTTGGTCTTCATCTGCCTTCTGAATGGCCTTCTTCACCTCTGCAATGGCTGCGTTCAGCTCTTCAGTGGTGGAAGCCTCGTTCTCATAAACTGCTATCCATGTGGCAACGTCAACTCCTTTACCCTTTGCCTCGGCTATCAGGTCATACAGGCTCTGCGCTACATTATACACTGCGATGGCTTCGACGTGAGCTTTGTAGTCAGCCGGTGAAACGACATACCAGTCAACGCAGTTGGTGGAGACAGAAGGATCAAGGAATGCCCACAGACGAGTGTTGGTTCCATCATCCAAAGCCTGGTCAACTCCAACGTAAGACGGCGTAACCTTAATACTGTCTGCCAGATAGTTGGTGTTGAGTTCGCTTGCGCCAAGGCGCAAGATGTCGTCATCAAGTGTGGTGATAGTCCACAGGGTGTCAGTCTGACTGACAAAGTCAGTGTAGATTCCACCGTCCAAATAATTGGCTTTGGTTGTTGCATCTTGCGACGTTGTGAACCATCCCTTTCGCCAACTGCCGCTATAGCTTCCTTTCTGTACGGAGTCTCTAAGGATGACTGTCTTGCCGTCCCAGTCAGCTCCTTCTTCGCTGATGAACTTTTCGATCTTCACCTGCCATCCGTCATCGGTAGCAGAGGCACGGGTGTTCCAGTCATTAGCACCGCACCAAAACGCTTTGGCACCGGCGTTGTAGAGATAGAAAGCTTCTCCGTACTGGAATGCGGTCTTTTGGGGTACAGGCTTCTGCCTTACGCCGTCAACCACAGTCGCATGGACGCTACCGCAAGTAAGCAGCAACGCACCTGAAACGAGTAGTTTTGAAATTCTCATGTTGTTGTTAAATTAAAGTTAGTAGAGTAAAAATTAATATCTGTTATGTCTGCACTGCGGACAACGGCGACCGTCAAGCCCCAATAGTCCCTAAAGTGGTCAGTTTATTGGTTTTTAGTCAAGGGCATTACAATCCGTACGGTTAACACGCCCTTTTGCGGTGAATAGTTAATAGTTTAATGTACGCGAACCTTAATATATAGAGGGTCTGGACAAGGGCATTATCACTTGCGGATAACTTTCATATTTGTCACGCACCCTTTCTTTTTGTCCGCAATGCAAAAATACGAAAGAAAACACAAATGATGCTAAGTCGAGCTATTAAATAGTGTTAAAGATACACTCTGGGTGGAACGTCAATGAAACCCACATGCAAAGCGGACGAAAATGCATTTCAGTAATGCCCATGCCGAGCATACAGATGCAAGAAGCCCCGGGGACAGGTGTCCTCGGGGCTCCGGCATCCGGACCTCTCAGGTCCGGGGAAAATCGGGCGGCCTCCTGCTCTCCCGCATTGCAGCGCAGTACCATCGGCGCAACCGGGCTTAACTTCTCTGTTCGGAATGGGAAGAGGTGGGACACCGGCGCAATAGCCACCCAAAAATGGGGTTTGATTCAAGGCGACACAAGACCGGAGCCCGGGACAAAGAAACTTTCCGAGCCATCCTACGCACGCCACTCGAGGCGCGGACGGAGATACGGGCGGCACCGCACTGCGGTGCGCCGCGAACGAAGCTTTCGGGCAATTAGTAGCGCTCGGCTTTGGCGTCGCCGCCTTTACACCTGCGCCCTATCAACGTCATCGTCTCTGACGACCCTATGAGGAAATCTAATCTTGGGGCCGGCTTCGCGCTTAGATGCTTTCAGCGCTTATCCGATCCCGACGCGGATACCCGGCGGTGCGCCTGGCGGCACAACCGGTTCACCGGAGGTCAGTCAAGCACGGTCCTCTCGTACTAGTGCCCGAACCCCGCAAATCTCCAACGCCCGCGATAGATAGAGACCGAACTGTCTCACGACGTTCTGAACCCAGCTCGCGTGCCA
>CAVAQY010000024.1:0-33689 GCA_963590865.1 Bacteroidaceae bacterium
CAAGCCTTGTTTGGGGGTTGATGCATTGTCATGCACCTACCGCTGAACAGTTACAAGCATGAGGTGAACTCCTATATAACATTCCATTCTAACACTCCGAATGGCGGAAGTCTTAGGGGGTACGGCGCTCCCGTACCATGCGGAATTGGTATGTTTTCTCAATCTTGTTCCACACTATCTTTTGCTTCCCATTCGCTCTGGGGGAGCGCATGGTACGGCTTAGAAGCCGCCGCCGGGACCTCCGAAGCCGCCGCCTCTTGGCGGACGATTGCCTCGCTGTCTGTCTCCACGGTCACCGCGGTCTCCTCGTGGACCGTCACCGTCTGGTCCGCCTTGTCGCATTTCGCGGCGTGCGTCTTTAGAACCAAACAGGTTCATGCGGTAGATTACGTGCAGCATGGCGTAGTTGGTTATCGAATTGTACTCCACGTCGCTGCGCTGCATGGCGTTGATGGTACGGCTGAAGTTGCTCTGCTGGTGCAGCAGGTCGTAGAATTGAAGGGTGACGGTGAGAGGCTTGCCCGTGAGGAAGCTCTGGCTTAGCTGCGCGTTCCACAGCAGTTCGTTGGTGTTGAGCGAAGCATCGTTGTAGCCCCTACGACTGTTCATGTTGAGGTCGGTGGCTATGCGTGTTCCCCAGGGCAGCGTGATGTTGGTGTTGAAACCGTAGGAGTATTGCCACGTGTCGAGGTTGTTGTTGCTCTGCAACTCATTGCGTGCATGGTTGTAGCGCACGGAACCTGTAAGCTCAAATTCCATCCAGTCGTTACGGTAGCTTGCCGAGAGGCGTTCCGACAGGTTCATCTCTTTTGTTATGTTCTTTTGCGAACTGGAATTGCGGTCGAGGTTGATGTAGCCCACGTTGTTTGCATAGCGCACATCGGTGAATGTGTTGATGTTAAAGTAGCCTGCAGTGTCGATAGACGTGTTGTACATGAACGACGCGTTGGTGTTCCAGTTGCCGTTGATGTTTTCCGGCTGCGTGATGCGTCCGCCTGTAGTGGGGTCGTAGGTCACCTTCTGCGATATGCTGTTGCTGGTGGTGGTGTAGCCCAGGTTGAACATTATCGAAGCCTTGCGACGCTCGAAATAGTTGTTGTAGAAGAGGTACATGTTGTTGGTGAACGACGGCTTCAGTCCGGGGTTACCCTTCGATATGTTCAGAGGGTCGCTGTTGTCGGTGATGTCGAGCAGGTCGGTCATTGACGGCTGCGATGTTGTTCCGCGGTAGTTGAATCTGAGCTGGCTCACCTTTGATATTTTCCATCGGAAGTCGGCCGTCGGAGTCACGTTGGTCACGGTGCGTGTGGTGTCGACGTTGCGTCCGCGGTAGTTCTGTATGAACTTTGTTTGCTGCGGCATTACCGTCACTCCCACGTTCAAGTTGTATGCTTTGCGTATCACGCGCAGCATGAGCTGTATGTCGTGAATGTAGTTCTTGTACTCTGAATACCGGCTCAAGCTGTCATCGCGGTATTCTGTGTAGGGGTTGCTGAGACGTGAGAGGTAGTCGTCCCATCCGCGATAGTTCACGCCGATGCCGTCGAAGAAGTTGGTCCCGAGGTTGCTGAAGTCGTATGTGGAGCGGTCGCTCTTGGTGTACTTGTACTGAAACTGGTAGCTGAACTGTAGGAATGTGGCCTTCATTATCGGCTCGCTGTATGTCAGCCTTGCGCTGTAGTTCATGTTCTTCTGCGGCGTAAGGTTGTAGCGGTTGGTCTGGTAGGTGGAGTCGTTGCCAAGATAGTTCTTGGTCTGGTACAGGTGTACGTTGTTGGCTTGCAGACTCTTGCTGTTGCTTTCAGTGTAGTTGGCTCCCAACCGCAGCGTTATGTTGCGCCCCATGGAGTTCAGCTTGCGGTTGATTTGCAGCGAACCGCCCGCCTTTTTCGAGTCGCTGTATGTGATTGATCGGTTGCTCCTGTGGTTCACCATGAGCGAGTCGGCGGCCAGAGATGCCATGTCGTTGGCGTTCAGGGGATTGGAAACGTAGAGGTATGGGTCGGCGTTGTACGTTCCCGACTCGCTTGTGCTTATTCCGTCGTTGGTGGAATAATTGAATTCCGGGCGCAGCATGATGTTGGTCATGGTGTCGGGAGTCCACTCAAGGCGCATCTGTGCGTTCCACGAGTTGCTGCGCGAGTAGTTTTGGCGTATGCTGTTGGAGAAAGACCCCGTGGTGCTCACGAAGTTTTCCGATGAGGTCTTGCTGTATGCATCGCCGTCGTTGTGGTTCCAGCGCACACTGCCGTCAATCTTCAGCACGCCCTTCTTCTCATAGTTCATGTTGAAGCCGAGCATCTTGCTTGCGCTAAGTCCCGAACGTCCGCCGCCGAAACGTCCGCTGCCGCCACCGCCTGGGAAGCCCATGTCGTTCACGTTGTTGGCATTGCCGAAGCCCATAAGGCGGAGGTTGCTGTTGAAGCGTGCCGCCATGATGCGCGCTGCATAGCGGTCCTGAGTGCCGATGCCAAGGTCGGTATTGGAGAACATTCCCTTGTTCATGCCCTTTTTCAGTCCGAAGTCGAGCACTGTCTGTTCCTCGCCGTCGTCAATGCCCGACACACGTGCCAGGTCGCTCTTCTCGTCATACGCCTTCACTTTCTCCACTATCGACGTGGGCAGGTTCTTCATGGCCGTCTTTGTGTCGCCGGTCATAAATTCCTTTCCGTCAACGAGCACCTTCTTTACAGTCTTGCCGTTAATCTTTATCGTTCCATCGTCGCTCACCTCGGCTCCCGGTATCTTCTTCACCAGTTCTTCCACGACCGAGCCTTCTGGCGTGCGGTATGCGGCGGCGTTGTATATAAAGGTGTCCTCCTTGAGCGTCACCTTTGCCACATTCGACACGATGGTTGCTCCTTTGAGCATTATGGCGTCGGGCGACAGGCTTACTGTGCCGATGGCAATGTCCTTGCCCTCTGCCACGGTTATGTTGCGGGTGAAACTCTTGAAGCCCACACAGGTAATCTTCACTATGTATTTGCCGTCTTCCGGTGCGGCCACCTTGAAGTCACCGTTTTCCGATGTCACCACGCCTTTCACCAGTGTGCTGTCGGTCTTCATCAGTTTCACCGTGGTCATTGGCAACGCTTCGCTTGTTTCCTTTTCCACCACTTTGCCCGTGATGCTGCGCTGCGCCATTGAAGGAATGACTGCCATAAGGACGACAATCATTAGGAGGAACTTCTTCATTATTCTGTTTGTTTTTGTTTCTTAGAGTAGGTTTTATACGTCTCCGTATGCCTTTGTATGACTGCCTTCGCTTCAGAAAGTTTAACGTCAGGGGATTGCCAAACTAACATTTTTCGCTGTTCTTGCCGTTTATGCCGATGGAACACAGGCAACTTTGATCGTTTAGCAAAGATTAAGATAATGAGGTCTCATGCCTGCACGTCTGTAGTGTGGTTCCAACTGGCAGACGAACATTTTTGCCGGGGTCAAAACGAAAAGCGGAGCGACTGTCCAGCCACTCCGCCCCTATCATTATTAGGTCTTTATCCTGATGTTATTAGAAGTGTATCGTATTCTGATCAGAACTTTGCCATCTTGATTGCATCCACTGCGCACTCGCAACCCTTGTTGCCGAGTTTGCCGCCGCTGCGTTCACGTGCTTGCTCAATGTCGTTTGTTGTGAGCAGACCGAAGATTATCGGCACTTCGCTCGTTGCATTGAGTCTTGCTATTCCCGCCGTGACTCCCTGGCAGATGTAGTCGAAGTGGGGCGTGTCGCCCTTGATGACGCTGCCGAGTATGATTATCGCGTCGAAACTGCCGTTGAGCGACATCTGGTGGGCACCGTAGATGAGTTCAAAACTGCCCGGTACCGACTTCACGTGGATGTTTTCCGGCAGAGTGCCGTGCTTCTCCAGCGTGTCAACCGCTCCTCGGAGCAGTGCGCCCGTTATCTCTTCGTTCCATTCGGCCACTACAATCCCGAAGCACATGTTGCTCGCATCGGGCACGGAAGCCGTGTCGTAACTTGAAAAGTTGTGGAGTGCGGTTGCCATGGCTTGCTTTATTTGGTGGTGGCGCGTTCTATGTACTTGTCGATGGTCTGATACTGCATGGAGTTGAAGTATTTCTGCTTTATCTCCTGATACAGTTTCAGAGCCTCGTCCTTTTTACCCTGACTCTCGAGTATCTCGCCGGCCTGGATGAGGAATGTGGGCGAGAGACTGTTGTTGTCTGCCTTTTCCGCAGCCTTCTTCAGGTGCTCCACAGCCTTGTCAAGTTGGTTCAGGTGGGCGTAAGCATTGCCGAGTGCGCCCTCAGCGGCGGGGCTTATCATCTTGTCGCTCTTGGTGTCAAACTTTTCAAGGCTGGCAGCTGCGTCGTTCCACTTGCCGAGATTGGCGTAGCAAAGTCCTGCGTAGAGGTTGGCAAGGTTGCCGGCATCGGTGCTGCTGTAGTCGCTGGCTATGGCCACGAAGCCGGGATAGCCAGCGCCATCGCCCTTGAGGGCTTTGTCAAACTGCTCCATGCCGAAATATTCCTGTCCCTTGGCCAAAATGGTGCTGGCCTTGTCTTCGCGAGGAGCGGCCACATAGTTGTCGTATACGATTATTCCTGCTATGATTACCACCACGGCTATCACACCGCAAAGGAGTACTTTCTTGTATTTCTGGAAGAACGCTTCCGTCTTGTTCAGTGACTCCTCTACGTTGAGTGAGCCTTGGGGCTGTTGGTTTTGTGCCATTATTTTTCTTGATTTTTGGTTACATTGATTGGTTGGCAAAATTACTTATTTTCTCTCGTTCAGTGAAATTTATGGTGATTTTTTTGCTTGGCGGCGGTAATTTATAGTGCCCATAGATACCTCCTGCGCAAGGAGAAGAGGTACGGGATGAGTTCGGGAGCCTTTCGAAAATATTCGGGGCAACGTTGGCGTATGATATTCAAAAGGCTTAACTTTGCAAAGGCAAAAAAATGCCGTTCCGTGTTCAAGACATGATACTCCAGAAACTTTCAATAATCAACTACAGGAACATCACCGGGGCAGAACTTTCGCTTTCGCCCAAGATGAACTGCTTCATAGGGCGCAACGGAGCAGGGAAGACCAATGTGCTCGATGCTGTGTATTACCTTTCCTTCTGCCGCAGTGCAAGCAATCCGGTGGATTCGCAGGTAATCAGGCACGACCAGGAGTTCTTCGTGCTCGACGGAACGTACCTCTCTGACTCCGGAGACCCGGAGAATGTCTATTGCGGCATGAAGTGCGGCTCCAAGAAGAGTTTCAAGCGCAACAAGAAGGAGTACCGCCGGCTGTCGGAACACATTGGCATGATACCTCTGGTGCTGGTGTCGCCGGGCGATACGCTGCTGATAAGCGGACTGAGTGAGGAGCGTAGGAGACTGATGGACATGGTTGTGTCGCAGTATGACCACAGTTATATGGAGGCTCTGGCGCGATACAACAAGGCACTCCAACAGAGAAACACACTGTTGCGCGCCGAGGCAGAGCCGGATGCCACCCTCATGGACGTGCTTGAGGAACAGATGGCTGCCAACGGTGAGATTGTCTACGCCAAGCGCAGGGCTTTCGTTGAGGAACTCGTGCCGCTGTTCCAGAAGTTCTACGACTACATATCGGAAGGGCGCGAGACTGTTGGTCTGGACTATGTGTCGCATTGCCAGCGCGGACCGTTGCTCGACGTGATACGCCGCGACCGGTTCAAGGACCGTGCCGTTGGCTATTCGCTGCACGGCATACACCGTGACGATCTGGAATTTACTCTTGGCGGCCACGCCATGAAGCGCGAGGGCAGTCAGGGACAGAACAAGACCTATGTCGTGGCTCTGAAACTGGCGCAGTTTGACTTTCTCAAACGTTCAGCTGCCCACACGGTGCCTATACTGCTGCTTGACGACATCTTCGACAAGCTCGACGCACGGCGTGTAGAGCAGATAGTGAGGCTCGTTTCTGGCGACGGCTTCGGGCAGATACTGATTACCGACACCAACCGCGACCATCTGGACAGCATACTGCACAGCTGTTCCTACGACTATAGGATTTTTGAAGTGGAAAAGGGCGAGATAACCGAAAGAGAATGTTCAGACGCGAAGTGAAAAGCATAGCCGAACTGCTGCGGAGCAATCTCCGGCGGCAGGGACTTGAGACTCCGCTGCTGCAAAAGCGGCTCGTGGAGGCGTGGCCGTCGGTGGCCGGAAGCGTAATAGCGCGCTACACCACTAATGCATACATACGCAACCAGACGCTTTTCGTCCACTTGTCAAGCCCAGCCCTGCGGGCTGACCTCAGTATGCGGCGCAAAGAATTTGTGGATCGGCTCAACGCCGCAGTGGGCAGCCGCATTATCGTTGATATAAGGTTCAGCTGACAACTTCATCCATGAGAATGTCGGTTGCATCAGTCGGAATGGCTTCCACAAGTTGAAAGCTGAAGTATACACCTATTTTATATACGTTGGGCATCTGCGCCAATAAGCGGTCGTAGTAGCCACGCCCGCGACCGAGACGGTGGCCTTTCGGATCGAAAGCCATGCCCGGCACAATGGCCAAATCTATGCTCCGGTAGTCGGAAAAAACTTCTCCCACAGGCTCCATTATACCGAATGCACCGGCGGAAAGTGCCTCTGCTCCAGTATATCGGCGCAGTTCCATGCTTGTGTTGCCCGTTACCTTGGGCAGAATCACCGTCTTGTCGGGCAAAAAAATGTCAAGCATGGGACTGATGTCCACCTCGTCCGGCAATGGGGAGTAAAGGAGTATGGTGTGTGAGTCGCGCACTCGCTGATGTGCAAGCAACTTTTCCACTATCCCAAGCGACATCTCCTCCAACTGTTCCTTGGAGTATTGTCGCTTGAGAGTGCGTATAGTTTGGCGGAGTTCAGCCTTAGTAATGTTCAAAAAATAAGTTGCGCAAGTTTGCTCTGTATTTTTAGTCGGTTTTGCCGGCTTCTTTGAAGGAGCATAGCGGGCTATGTGACTGAAAAGAAGCTGCAAAAACGGCAAAAAAACAGAGCGGATAAGGCAACGAACGGATGCGGGCATATTCTACAAACTTGCTCAAGTTATTTTTGAACATTACTTAGGCATGGCGAAACCTCTTGTTGAGTCCGCCCGTCACGCCACCTTTATTATATGTATAGCCGTTTGCCGTGCGCTTGTCTTTTGCTGTGTCGGCAGACTTCTTGGGAAACGCAGTGCCGTCGCGGAACACCTTGAGCGTAGCCTTTATGACAGGATCTCCTTGGTTCAGGTATTCTGTCCAGGCCTCGTCGTCGAGCATGTTGTATATTATCCGGCTGTTGATGTAGCGTTCAAGCAGTTTGTGCGACTTCTTTATCATGAGGTTTCGCCTGCGCAGTCCGTTCTTCTCGGCATACACCGCAAACTTTTCCACCGTGTTCTGCTTCACAAGTTGCGCTGCCAACGTCTCCATGTCCTTGTATTCGGAGAGTTTCTGGCGGTTGTCGTCGGTGTAGGTGTAGGCGAATTGCAGTATGAGTCCCGTCATGCTTGCCTCTTTGAAGTAGGATGTCATGTCCAGGGTGTCTTCCGGCACGAATATGTCGGGCGTTATGCCGCCGCCGCCATACACCATGCGCCCCATGACGGTGTGATACGCTGCACCGGAGTGTTTGATGCTGTCCTGCGAGAAGTATTCCCCGTGCTGGTAACGGTCTATCAAGTCTTCCTCATAGCTCTTGTCGTTGCCGCCGGTGTAGGGCTTCTGGATGCAACGTCCAGAAGGAGAGTAGTAGCGTGCCACAGTAAGGCGCACCATCGATCCGTCGTTGAAAGCTATGGGCTGCTGTACGAGTCCTTTGCCAAACGAGCGGCGACCGATAATGGTGCCTCTGTCGTTGTCCTGTATCGCTCCGGCGAATATTTCCGAGGCAGATGCAGAACCTTCGTCAATGAGCACCACAAGCGGAATGTCCTGATAGCTGCCGCGACCGTCGCTCCGGTAGTCCTGCCGCGGCGAGTGCCGTCCTTGGGTATATACTATAAGCTGGTCCTTGGGCAGGAATTCATTGGCCATCTGTACTGCCGCCACGAGATAACCGCCCGTGTTGCCACGCAAATCTATCACGAGGTTGCTGAAGTTCTCCTGCGACAGCTTTGCCAAGGCAATGAGCAGTTCCGGGTAAGTGTTCTCCCCGAAGTTCTTGATTTTTATGTATCCTGTGGAATTGTCGAGCATGTATGTGGCCAGGATGCTCTTTTGTGGAATGTCGCCTCGCGTTACTGTAAAGAATGTTGGCTTCTTCGTGCCGTAGCGCAGCACACCTATCTTCACCTTGGTGTCCTTTGGTCCTTTCAACCGGCGCATTGCCTCCTCGTTGGTCACTTCCTTGCCCACAAAAGGCTTGCCGTCCACACTGACAATCTTGTCTCCGGCCTTTATGCCGGCGCGTGCCGCAGGACCGTTCTTTATCACGTTCTGCACGTGAACGGTGTCTTGGCGTATGGTAAACTCAATTCCCACACCTGAGAACGAACCTTTCAGGTCGTCGTTGGCGGCCTGTACGTCCTTTGCACTTATATATACCGAGTGTGGGTCCAGCTCTGCCAGTATCTGCGGCATGGCCTTTTCCACCAAGTCGTTGACATTTACCGTGTCAACATACTGGTCGTCTATCATGTGCAGCAGGTTGTTCAGCTTATTGCTGCTTGAGTTTATAATGCTAAGACGGTTTCCGGAAAAATGGTTGGCGAAGAAAGTTCCGATCATTATTCCCACCACCACCGCTACCGACAAGAGCAGCGGCATATAGTGATTTGGCTTGTTTTGCTTCATTGTTCGTCAGGGTTAAGGTATAGTACTTCTATGTTGGCTCTCCGGAGCAGTTCTATTCCGTCCTCAAGTCTGTACTTCTCGCCATAGACCACGCGCTTTATTCCGGCCTGTATTATCAGCTTTGCGCACTCTATGCACGGCGATGCCGTCACGTAGAGCGTAGCCCCGTCGCTGTTGTTGGAGCTTCTTGCCAGCTTGGTTATGGCGTTTGCTTCGGCGTGAAGCACGTAGGGCTTGGTCACGTTGCTGTCGTCTTCGCAGATATTCTCGAATCCGCTCGGCGTTCCGTTGTATCCGTCACTTATGATCATCTTGTCCTTGACCACCAGTGCCCCCACTTTGCGCCTTTGGCAATAGCTGTTTTCCGCCCAGATGCGCGCCATGCGCAGATAGCGGAGGTCAAGTTTGTGCAGTTTCGTGTTGTCAGTCATAAGGGTGGTTCTATAAATTAGCTTTGCCAGTCTTGTTTGCCTCGCTCTTTGACGTCTTGGTCTTGCTTTTTGCGGTCTTGCCTTTGGCGGCGTTGCGCTTTATGCCGTCGCGCTTGAGCAAAGCGTCTATTGTGGGATCGCCGCCACGGAAGTTGCGGTACAGAACCATCGGGTGTTCGGTGCCGCCGCGTGACAGTATCTCATTGCGGAACCGTTGTGCCGTGGCGCGGTAGAACAGTCCGTGCTTCTTGAACACGCTGAACGCATCGGCGTCGAGCACTTCCGCCCACTTGTAGCTGTAGTATCCGGCGGCGTAGCCTCCCGACATAATGTGGCTGAACTGAACTGTCATGCAAGTGTCGGGCAGCTGTCTGGTGACCATGGCTTTCTTCCACGCCTGCTTCTCAAAGGCTATGAGGTCGCCGGTGAACGGCTCTTTCATGGTGTAGTAGGCCATGTCGAGCAGTCCGAAGCTCACCTGTCTCATGCAACCGTAGGCCGCCATGAAGTTGCGGCTCTTGGTTATGCGCGCTATCAGTTCGTCCGGAATGGGTTCACCCGTTTCGTAGTGGAATGCAAAGGTGCGCAGAAATTCCTTTTCCACAGCGTAGTTCTCCATAAACTGCGACGGAAGCTCCACAAAGTCCCACAACACGTTGGTGCCGCTGAGGCTTTCGAAGCGTGTATTGGCAAACATTCCGTGGAGCGAGTGGCCGAACTCGTGCAGGAAGGTCTCCACTTCGCCGAGCGTAAGCAACGCCGGCTTGTCCTCCGTAGGTTTGGTCAGGTTCATCACCACGCTCACGTGCGGACGTACATTCTCGCCGTTGCGGTCAATCCATTGCCCTTGATACTGCGTCATCCATGCTCCTCCCTGTTTGCCTTTGCGCGGATGGAAGTCGGCATAGAACACCGCAAGGTATGAACCGTCGGCATCAAACACCTCGTAGGCCTTGACGTCGGGATGGTAAACGGGTATGTCTTTGTTTTCCTTGAACGTAATGCCATACAGCCGGTTGGCCAGTCCGAACACTCCTTTTATCACGTTGCCGAGTTCAAAGTAGGGACGCAACATCTCGGAGTCGAGGTTGTACTTGGCCAACTGTAGCTTGTGAGAGTAGAAACTGAAGTCCCACGGCTCCACGGTGAAGTCCTTGCCCTCGGCCTTGCGTGCCGTCTCGCTGATTTTCTCCACCTCTTTCATTGCCGCGGGCTTGTATGCGTCAACGAGACTGTTCAGCAATCCGTACACGTTTCGGCTGTTTCCTGCCATGCGTCGCTTGAGCACATGGTCGGCATAGGTCTTGCTTCCCAACAGCTGGGCTATCTCCATACGCAGATTGACGAGCCTTTTGCATATCTCGATGTTGTTCTCCGTGTTGTCGTGCGTGCATTCGGTATTCTTGGCCATGTACATTTGCTTGCGCAGCTCCCGCTTGGCCGAGTAGGTCATAAAGGGAGAGTAGCTTGGGAAGTCGAGTGTAAACACCCAGCCCTCCTTGCCCTGCTCCTTGGCCGTGTGTGCTGCAGCCTCAATGGCCGTGTCGGGCAGTCCTTCCAAATCGCTCTTGTCGGTAATGTCAAGCGTGAACGCCTTGTTCTCCTTGAGTAGGTTTTGCGAGAACTGTAGCGACAGCATCCCGGCCTCCTCCGTAAGTTTGCGCAACCGCTCCTTTCCCTCATCGTCGAGCAACGCTCCACTGCGCACAAAGCCGTCGTAGCAGTCGTCGAGCAACTTCTTTTCTTCGGGAGTGAGTTTGCGGTGATGACTGTGTACGGCCTTTATTCGTTCAAACAGTTGTTTGTTGAGCCGCACATCGTTGGCGTGCTTGGTCAGTATGGGTTGCATCTTTTGCGCCAGAGCGTCCATCTCGTCGTTGGTCTCCGCGCTCAGCAGATTGAAGAATACGGTAGAGACCTTTGAGAGCAGGTCATAGTAGCCTTCATGGTCCTCGTCCTGGTTGATTATGGTGTTGTCGAAAGTCGGTTTGTCGGGGTTGCCGATAATCTTGGCTATCTGTTCGTCATCGCGTCTGATGCCTTCCATGAACGCCTCCTCATAGTCTTCGAGCCGTATGCGGTCGAACGGTACCGTAGAGTGTGGTGTTTTGTATTCCTCAAAAAACGGGTTTTTCCTTTCCGTTTCGTCAGTCGTGTTATTTTGGTCTGCCATATGTCGTATTTGTTTTAGTCTCTCGCACTTATGTCAGACACAGGTGCGTGGGATACTGATGTGCAAAGTTAACAAAAACGCATGACCTCCGCCAAATTAAAACAGATAAATGATGTTATAGGATGTGTATACAAGTGGGTGCAAGCCGTAACGATTCAGGAGCAAACTTAGTAGGCGCTGCGTCCCCGATCCCTTCCGTACAAACTGCCGCCTCTGCCGTTCGTGCAGATTGACACGCACACGGGCAAACTTAGTAGGTGCGGTGTCCTCACCATCCCTTCGTGCAATCAACCGACCCTTCCATATTCTCGTCTTAGACATTTGGTATTCACAGTTATATTTCGTATATCCGAAGCACGTTTAATATTGCACGTTATGGCAGACCGTAAAGAAGACCGCACCGCACTATGCTCCATTACTGTGCCACCCTCAACAGTTTTATGCGGTTTCGAGAACAGCAGGACATCACGCTTTCAGAAATGGATGCCGACATGATGAAGTCTTACGAATCCCATGGCGGTGTGGCGGAGCTTGTTTTGGGGTTGCCGTACGGTGCGTTTTCCGCAGTTTTTGTATCTTTGCAGACGGAAAACAAGAGCAATACATGATACAACAAGTTGAAATATGCCTGAATGAAGTCCCGCGGGGATTTCATATAGTCACTCGGGAAGTGTTGTCGCAACTTCCCAAACTGCCGAAGTACGGATTGCTGCACCTCTTTGTGAAGCACACGAGTTGCGGACTCTGTCTTTGCGAGAATGCCGACCCCGACGTTAGAACCGATATGGAGGGCATATTCAACCGGATTGTGCCGGAAGGCCAACCCCAGTTCCGTCATACCATGGAGGGCAGCGACGACATGCCGAGCCACGCCAAGGCTGTGCTTTCGGGAGCAAGCCTTACCATACCCATAACAGATGGGCGGCTCAACCTCGGCATCTGGCAGGGCATCTGCCTTTGCGAATACAGAAATCACGGCGGAAGGCGCCGGCTTGTAGCAACCATAACCGGAGAATAACACAATGGGAAACACAACAAAAGGATGGGCCTGTGGCATCATTGCCGCCGCAGCATACGGAACAAATCCGCTGTTTTCACTGCATCTGTTGGGCGCAGGGCTTGACGTGCAGTCCATACTCTTCTACCGTTTTGCCGTAGCCGCACTGCTGCTCGGCCTGTTTATAGTGGCAAGGGGCAAGAGTCTTGTCGTTTCGCGGCGGGTCATACTGCCACTGATTTTGGGAGGCGTGGTGTTTGGAATGTCGTCGCACATGCTCTACGTGAGCTTTCTCTATATGGATGCCGGCATCGCCAGTTCCATACTGTTTGTCTATCCCATACTCGTGGCGGTAATAATGGCTCTGTTCTTCCACGAACGGGCGTCGCTTCTCACCTACAGCTGTATCGCACTTGCCCTTGCCGGCATCGCCTTGCTCTACAAGAGTGACGGCGACACTACGCTCAACACCACGGGAATGATTTGCGTGATAGTCTCGTCGCTGTGCTATGCGCTGTATATCGTTGGCGTCGACCATTCCTCATTGAGCACAGTGCCGTCGGCACGCCTGACGTTTTGGATGCTTGTGGTGGGCACTTGCATGTTCTTTATCATGGCCGGCTGCGGCACAAAGCTTCACATGCCTGGCACTTCTCCGTTCATTTGGGCTAACATCATAGGCATTGCAGTGGTGCCGACAGTGGTGCCGATACTGTTCATCAATGTCTCCATCAAGATAATAGGTCCCACATACAGTGCCATAGTGGGTGCTTTGGAACCGGTTACCGCCATCGTGATAGGCGTAACCGTGTTCGGCGAGGCTCTCACCGTCAGGATTGTCCTCGGCGCATTGATGATTTTCGTAGCCGTAACGGTCATTGCGGCACGTTCTGTACTTAAAAAAATCTTCAAAACTGGTCCAAAATCCCTTCCCACCCATTGACTTAAGGCTGAATAGCATTATATTTGCAAAAAATATTCAGTCTGTAAAAAAGAAAAACAGTCTTATGGGATTAACGGAAAGGGCTTCCGGCTTTGCAGCTATTGTAGCTCGGTTGAAGTCGTCAGACAATGTCCGACGACGTGTGGCATTGGTGTGTCCGGACGACAGCCATACGCTGTATGTCCTGCGGCGTGCTGTTGACGAGGGCGTGGCTGACTTCACGCTGTTCTGCGGACGACCTTTGTCGGACGAAGTCAGCAGGCTGGTTCAGGCAAACGGTTCGCGCATGGCCATAGTGGGCAAGGAAACGCCCGACGATGCGGCTCGTGCTGCCGTGGAAGCGGTGCGCAACGGCGAGGCAGACCTGCTCATGAAGGGCACGATAAACACCGACAACCTGTTGAGGGCGGTGCTTGACAAACAAAAGGGACTGCTTGAGCCTGGCGAAGTGCTTACTCATGTGGCCCTGGCGGAGCTTCCCGGAATCCAGAACAAGATGATTGCTTTCTCCGATGCAGCTGTGATTCCCTATCCAATCCTTGCCCAGTATGACTCCATGGTGCGCCATCTGACGGCCATATCGCGCATAGCCGGTGCCGATGTTCCGAAGATAGCTCTCGTGCATTGCACGGAAAAGGTGAGCGAGAAGTTTCCCCTTACCCTTGACTATGAGACTCTGATGCGGCGAGCAGCTAACGGCGACTACGGACAGGTGGAGATAGACGGTCCAATGGATGTGAAAACAGCCCTCAATGCAGCCAGCGGCGACATAAAAGGACTTCATTCTCCGGTGGTGGGGAAGGCTGATGCGCTCGTGTTCCCGGATATTGAAGCCGCCAACGTGTTCTACAAGACCATAACGCTATTTGCCCAAGCGAGCATAGCCGGAGTGCTTTGTGGTACAACCGCTCCTGTTGTCGTTGCGTCGAGAGCCGACAGTGGGGAGTCAAAGTACAACAGTCTGGCTCTGGCCTGTGCTTTGGCAAGGGCTAAGTAATGTTCAGGAAATAAGTTGCGCAACTTATTTCCTGAACATTACTTAGCTTGTCACCTCCGTACAAGAGCGAGGCAGTCCCTGTGAGCGCAGACGGATATTTTTGGAACTAACCAGAAGAAACAAACACACACAAACAACAAGGCCGTTCATCAGTTTATGAAACGAATATTGGCTATCAATCCAGGTTCTACATCCACAAAAATCGCCGTATATCACGACCAGAAGGCGGCGTGGATGGCAGGATCGCACCATCCATTGAGCGAGATAAACAAGTTTAGTCATGTCAACGAACAGTATGCTTACCGCCGTGACTTCGTGCTCGGGCAGTTGGCCGGTAGCGGCATACCGCTCACGTTCGATGCAGTAATCGGACGTGGAGGACTGCTCAAGCCCATCAGCGGCGGCGTTTATCTCGTGAATGAAGCTATGAAGCACGACCTGTGGCACGCAAAGATGGAGCACGTGTGCAACCTTGGCGCACTGATAGCCGACGAGATAGCCTCACAGTGCGGCTGTCCGGCGTTCATAGCCGACCCGGTTGTGGTGGACGAGATGCTGCCCAAGGCACATATGACGGGCATTCCCGGACTTGAACGCAAGTCGGTGTTCCATGCTCTCAACAGCAAGGCGGTGGCAAGACGGTATGCGGCATCGGTTGGAAAGCGTTATGAGGACATGAATCTCATAGTGGCGCATCTCGGAGGCGGCATATCCGTGGGTGCACACCGTCACGGTAAGGTGATAGATGTCAACAATGCGCTTGACGGCGACGGTCCCTTTTCACCCGAAAGGGCTGGCACTCTGCCGGCTGGAACGTTGGTGGACCTGTGCTTCAGCGGCAAGTACAACCGCAAGCAGGTGTACAACCTGATACGTGGAGGCGGCGGTTTGACGGCTCATCTTGGCATGAACGACATGGTGACCGTGGCACGCAAGGCCGAAGAGGGTGAGGAACCATATCACAGTGTGCTCGAAGCCATGCTCTATACCGTGGCCAAACAGATTGGGGCGATGTATGTTGCGCTCATGGGAGAGGTCGATGCCATCATCCTGACAGGCGGCATAGCCTACAGCGACTACTGCGTTGAGGCCATAAAGCGGCAGACTTGCTACATGGCACCTGTTGCGGTGAGTCCGGGGGAAGGCGAGATGGAGTCGCTCGCATACAACGCTCTCGGTGTGCTGAACGGCACTTTGCCTTTGCAGGAGTACAGGTGACGGACGGCAAAAGTGTTCCAAACCATTACCGTGTGGTATGGAAACCGTCGGCAAACAGTAATCCTGTTACTTTTTTCGGTAATCCGTTTATGTGGCATATCGGCTTTTATCCATAACTTTGCATCGTGGGTGTAAGACAGAAAACACCCTTTTGACAATATGGAAGAGCACATTTACATAGACTACATAGACCAGTACTGCAAACTGTATGGGTTTGAAACATTCCACCCCTTGGTGGCTGTGGTTGACATGAACGGGGTCTGTCCCCAAAAGTTTCCTAAAGAGGTGACGTGGCACTACGGTGTTTATTCGCTATGGCTGAAGCAAACGTACTGCGGCGACATCACCTACGGACGGCAACCCTATGACTATCAAGAGGGAACGGTTACGAGTTTTGCGCCCGGACAGATTGTTCATGTCAGTCATGCGCCAGGTTACAAACCCAATGCCATCGGGCTGCTGTTTCATCCCGACTTGATACGCGGCACATCCTTGGGACACAATATTGGCAAGTATGCCTTTTTTAGCTACAATTCGCGTGAGGCGCTGCATCTTTCCGAGCAGGAGAAAACCATTTTCCGTGACTGTCTTGAGAAGATAAGGCTGGAGACGGAACGCCCGATTGACAAACACAGCAAGACCATAATATGCAGTAACATAGAGCTTCTGCTCGACTACTGTATGCGGTTCTACGACAGGCAGTTCATAACCCGCAGGGAGAGCAACCTTGATGTGCTGGCCCGCTTTGAAGAAGAACTTGACAAATATTTCCAGAGCGGCAAGGCGGAGCACGAAGGACTGCCGTCGGTGAAGTATTTTGCGGAGCGTTGCTTTCTCTCGCCCAACTATTTCGGTGATTTGGTGAAGAAGGAAACAGGACGTTCTCCGCTGGATTACATACAGAAAAAGATAATTGGGCTGGCAAAGGATGAACTGTTGGGCGGCAAAGAAACCATCTCCAACATTGCTTACCGCCTTGGTTTCCAGTATTCACAGCACTTCAACCGCTACTTCAAGCGCAGTGTTGGCTGCTCGCCGAGCGAGTTTAGGAAGCAGGAATGTTGACCTTTGTAAAAGTGCCAGCCTGAAAGAGCCGAATTTGGCTTTGGGAAAGCAAAAGGCGGTTGCCTACTGTTCAGTAAGCAGCCGCCTTTGTTGCGTAAGAATGGGAGCATGCTATTGCCTGCATCTTTTATACCATTCTATGAGAGTTCCTCGCGGAACACCGCGCTTTACTTGATTGTCAAGCACAGTTTTGGCTTCGCTCTTCTTGCCCATGAGCAGCAGTACGTCGGCTTTTGACACCGCATAGTCGGCATTGTCGGGCGCAAGGCGCATGGCTTCGCCCCAGTCAAACAGTGACGGAGCGTATTGTTTCAGGTCGCGTTCCAGTCCGGCACGTGCCGCATAGGCCGTTGCGCTGTCGGGGTGTTGCTCCACGAGGCGGTTCATCTGTTCCATGGCATCGGCCTGTTTTCCGAGCAAAACGAGGGTATATGCCAATCCCAAACGCGCCTCGAAGTTATGCGGGGCGAGTTTCAGCACGCTCTCATAGTCGCTCCTTGCCGGTTCGTAGCGGCGCAGATTGTTGCGGGCAAACGCACGGAAATAGAGTGCAGAAAGGTTGTCGGGCTGTTGCAGGAGTATGTCTGTGTATTCGTTGATGGCATATTCCCACTGCTGAAGCTGTATGTTTACGGCGGCTTTGCGCAGGCGCAGCTCCACCGAATTGGGTGTGATAGCTATCTGGCGGTTCAGCGTTTCGAGCGAATCGCGCCACTCCTTTTGACTCTGCGCCGCCAGCTGCATGGTGCAAAGCATGGCAACAGCCGTTGCCAGTTGCCTTAGTTTCATGTGCATATCGTTTAAGGCGTGTTCTATAAATTCCGCGCCATGTTAAATTTATATTGTAGACGGATTGTTCTTTGTGCCTTTTTGTTTTTATCCAGCATCTTTTCTTTCTCTTTCAGTCGTATAGCCCGCTATGCTCCTTCAAGAATAAAGGACTGACGTTTCGGGTTTAGGTGAGTTTGCTGTACGGCTTCTTGTATAATGGCATAAGTTGACTTGTTTTTAGGCTGCTGAATATGCTAATTTGTCAAGTCGCTGACTTGTCCTTGGCAGTGCGGAATGTCGAATATATTGTCTTTTCTTGCGTATTTACATCAACTGAATTCTTAAATCCGAAACTTGAGCAAAGGAAAATCTACTTGGCCAAAAATCAAAAAAACATCAAAGGTAATTTATATAATCCACCTTAAAAAGCAGTTTTCACCGTTGTCGGCATTGGCAACGGTGGAAACTGCAACGGTTATTTCCTGTTGATGTAGTCAACAATCCACTGGCCCACTTCGCGTGTGCCGTAGCTTTGGCCTCCTTCAACCTGTATTTCTGGCGTGCGGACGTTGGCGTCGAGCGATGCGTCAACGGCCTCCCGCACGAGCTTACCCTCTTCTTTAAGACCGAAATACTCAAGGAGCATGGCTGCCGAAAGTATCTGTGCCAAGGGGTTGGCGAGGTTCTTTCCTGCTGCCTGGGGCCACGATCCGTGTACCGGCTCGAACACCGGTGTACTCTCACCAGTGGATGCCGACGGCAGAAGTCCCATAGAACCGGATATGCAACTGCCCTCGTCTGTAAGAATGTCGCCGAACGTGTTCTCCGTAACCATCACGTCGAAGAACTTAGGTTCGGAAATCATGCGCATGGAAGCATTGTCCACGAACATATAGTCAACATTCACGTCGGGATAGTTCGGTGCCATCTCCTTGGCTATCTGTCTCCAAAGGCGGCTCGAAGCGAGCACGTTGGCCTTGTCAACAACAGTGAGATGGTTGTTGCGGCGGCGCGCATAGTCGAAGCCGACGCGCAGTATGCGCTCTATCTCGGGACGTGTATAGTAGTTGGTGTCGTATGCCTTGTCGTTGTCCTGATACTTCTCGCCGAAGTACATTCCGCCGGTAAGCTCGCGAATGCACACGAAATCGGCACCGTCAACAAGCTCTTCGCGCAGCGGAGACTTGTGCAAAAGACACTTGAAAGTCTGCACCGGACGTATGTTGGCGAACAGTCCGAGACGCTTGCGCATGGCAAGAAGTCCCTGTTCCGGGCGCACTTTGGCCGTCGGGTCGTTGTCAAACTTAGGGTCTCCCACCGCTGCAAACAGCACAGCGTCGGCATTCTTGCACACTTGGTAGGTTTCTTCGGGGAACGGATCGCCCACCTCGTCGATGGCATGTGCGCCACAGATGGCCTCGGTGTATTCAAATTCGTGTCCGAACTTGGCGGCCACTGCATCCATAACGGCCACTCCCTGTTTCATAATCTCCGGTCCGATACCATCGCCCGGCAGTACTGCAATCTTTAGTTTCATCGTTTTTATGTCTTGTTTTTCTTTTGTTCTCTACTGTTTAGTGACGTGCTCAGACGACAGCCAAGCGGTGCGCTTATTGCTGTCCGCCCTCGCTTTCTTCTATTATGTTCAGCATTTTGAACGTTGCCTTTATGGCCGCTTCGGTCTGGTCAGCGTCCAGTCCACGGGTGCGTATCAGCTTGTCGCCGTGCCGCCAAGTGATGACTGTCTGCACCAAAGCATCGGTGCGGCCGCCGGGAGGGATGGTCACGGCATAGTTGGTAAGCATAGGAAAGGTGCGTCCGAGCGTAACCTTGTATATCTTGCGCAGGGCTTTGCCGAACGCGTCATACTGTCCGTCGCCCGTTGAGTCGGCCTCATATTGCTTTCCATTGATATCCACCTTTATACTTGCGAGTGGTTTGAGACCGTAAGCCGACGACACCATGTAGCTCACCAGCTTCACCTTGTCCTCGGGAGCGGAGTGCTTGAGCACGTCGCTCACTATGAACGGCAGGTCTTCCTGCGTCACAATCTCCTTGCGGTCGCCAAGTTCGGTTATGCGGGCTGTAACTCTGCGTGTCTGTTCCGGTGTGAGTTCAAGTCCCAACTCCTCCAGATTGCGTGTGATGTTGGCGCGTCCGCTGTTCTTGCCGAGGGCATATTCGCGCTTCCGCCCGAAGCGTTCCGGAACGAGTTCGTTGTAGTAAAGGCCGTTTTTGCTGTCACCGTCGGCATGCACTCCAGCCACTTGTGTAAACACATTCTCGCCCACGATGGGCTGGTTGGGGGCTATGGCTATGCCGGAGTAGCTCTCCACGAGGTGACTGATGTCGTTCAGCCTCTCCTCGTTTATGCTTGTCTGGGCATTGAACTGGTCTTTCAGTATCACCTGAACGCTCGACAACGGAGCATTACCGCAGCGTTCGCCCAGTCCGTTCACGGTGACGTGCAGTCCCTTTGCACCGCTTAGCACTGCCGCAAGCGAGTTGCTCACGGCCAGGTCGTAGTCGTTGTGGGCATGGAAGTCGAACCTTGCGTCGGGATAACGCTTCACCATCTTGCGGAAATACTCAATCACCTGCAATGGGTTCATGATGCCTAACGTGTCGGGAAGCATGAAGCGGCTTATGCCGGAGTCGGTCAAAGCGTCAACCATCTGGAACACATATTCCGGAGAATCCTTCATTCCGTTGCTCCAGTCCTCAAGGTACAGGTTCACCGTCATGCCCTTTTCTTTGGCATAGGCCAGTGACTTGCGAATGTCGTCGATGTGCTCTTCGGGTGTCTTGTGCAGCTGTTGGGTGCAGTGGCGCAGCGATCCCTTTGCCAAAAGGTTTACCACACGGCCTCCGCAGTCGTCAATCCAGTCAATGGAAAGATTGCCGTCAACGAAGCCAAGCACCTCCACTCTGTCCAGCTTGTCTATCTGTTTTGCATAGCGGCAAATCATCTTCACGGCATCCTTCTCGCCTTCTGACACGCGTGCCGAGGCCACCTCGATGCGGTCAACATTGACTTCTTTGAGCAGCATGCGCGCAATCATCAGCTTTTCGTGCGGCAGAAACGACACGCCACTCGTCTGCTCGCCGTCGCGCAACGTGCAGTCCATTATCTCTATGAACGGCGGTATGCGCTTGTAAGTGTTGTTCACTTGTTGCGCTGTTCCCATGCTTCTATCTTGTCCTTGTTCTGCAAAAGATAGTCGATGTCGTCAAGTCCGTTCATGAGGCAGTGTTTCTTGTAGCCGTTTATTTCGAAACTCTCGCTGTGACCGGTGGCTTTGTTGGTTACCGTTTGCTGCGGCAGGTCAACCACAACCTCGGTTTTCGGGTCGTTGCTGATGCTGTCGAACAGTTCGGAGAGGAAACCTTCGCTCACTACCACGGGCAGAACGAAGTTGTTAAGCTCGTTGTTCTTGTGAATGTCGGCGAAGAAACTGCTTATAACCACACGGAATCCATACCCGGCAATGGCCCAAGCGGCGTGTTCCCGGCTCGATCCCGAACCGAAGTTTTTGCCGGCCACGAGTATGCAGCCGCCGTATTTCGGGTCGTTAAGCACAAAGTCTTTCTTAGGCGTTCCGTCCTTTTCATACCTCCAGTCGCGGAACAGGTTGTCGCCGAAGCCCTCCTTGTCGGTGGCTTTGAGGAAACGTGCGGGTATTATCTGGTCGGTGTCCACATTCTCAAGCGGCAGTGGAACACACGTACTTGTTATGATGTCAAATTTCTGTTTCATGTTTTTTGCTTGCTTTTTTGCCGTGACACGGCGTTATGAACCGCTCTCGGCTGTACATTATATTATTACATGAGTGTGCGCGGATCAGTTATTTCTCCTGTCACAGCGGCGGCAGCGGCCACCAGCGGCGATGCCAATATGGTGCGTGCACCTGGTCCTTGACGACCCTCAAAGTTGCGGTTGCTTGTGGAAACTGAATACTTGCCGGCCGGAATCTTGTCGTCGTTCATGGCCAGACAGGCCGAACAGCCGGGCTGACGAATGGCAAATCCGGCCTCAGCCAATACCTTGTCGATGCCTTCTTCCCTTATCTGCTTGTCAACGAGCCATGAACCGGGTACGAGCCATGCCGTCACTCCTTCAGCCTTGCGCTTGCCTTTCACCAAAGAGGCAAATGCACGGAAGTCTTCGATGCGTCCGTTGGTGCAGGCTCCGAGGAACACATAGTCTATCTTATGGCCGAGAAGCTTTTCGCCCGGCTTGAAGCCCATATAGTCGAGCGACTTTGCGAACGATGCCTTGCCGGCTTCGTCAATGCTTTCGAGTGTGGGAATATTCTCGGTTATGCCGATGCCCATGCCGGGGTTGGTACCGTAGGTTATGCGAGGCTCTATGTCCGCAGCGTCGAACGTCAGTTCCTTGTCAAACACCGCATCGTCTCCACTCTTCAGAGTGCTCCAGTAGGCCACGGCCTTGTCCCACTCCTCGCCTTTGGGAGCGTGTTCGCGTCCTTTCAAATAGGCGAACGTGATCTCGTCGGGTGCTATGAAACCGCCTCTTGCTCCCATTTCTATTGACAGGTTGCACAGAGTGAGGCGACCTTCCATCGACAGGTTCTTGACAGCGTCTCCGGCATATTCAACGAAATAGCCGGTGGCTCCCGAAGTGGTGAGCTTCGACATGAGGAACAAGGCAATGTCCTTTGCGGTAACTCCCTTGGCCAGTTGTCCGTTGACGCTTATGCGCATTGACTTCGGCTTCTGCTGCAATATGCACTGTGAGGCCATCACCATCTCCACCTCGCTCGTACCTATGCCGAAGGCTACTGCACCCATTGCACCGTGGGTGGAGGTGTGCGAGTCGCCGCAAACGATAGTCATGCCGGGCAGCGACAGTCCCTTTTCAGGCCCCACCACGTGTATGATGCCATTGTCGGGCGACATCATGCCGAAGTGCTCAAGTCCGAACTCGGCGGCGTTCTTGGCCAGAGTGTCCACCTGCTTCTTAGATACAGGGTCTTCTATGGGCTTGTCCTGGTCGTGGGTGGGCGTGTTGTGGTCTGGCATGCAGTATATCTGCTTGGGACGGAAACACTTCAATCCCCTTTTTCTCATGCCGTCGAAAGCCTGCGGTGAGGTCACTTCATGGCAGTAAAGTCTGTCTATATACAGCTGTGTGGGTCCGTCTTCGACCACCTGCACAACGTGTTTGTCCCAAATCTTGTCGAATAAAGTATTCATTTGCTTGTCTTTTTGGAGCATACCCCTGCGGGTTGCCCCGTTATTGTTATTTGTTCCTGAACTTGTTTATACAGTCGATGTATGCCTCGACAGATGCGGTAACGATGTCGGTGTTGGCTCCGAAACCATAGTAAACACTGCCGTCGTACTCCACCTGCATGTGTACCTTGCCCACATCGTCCGACCCTTTGCTTATTGCCTGAATGGTAAATTCCTTCAAAGTCATCTGCTTCTGGATGATTTTCTTCAAGGCTTTGATTGCCGCGTCAACCGGGCCGTTGCCTGTGGATGCCTCTTCAAACTTCTGTCCAGATATGTCGAGACCGATGCTTGCCACGCTCTTCACTCCCATGCCCGTGGTTACTTGCAGGAAATCGAGTTTCACGGCGTGAGCGTCGGCGGTGTCTGCGCCGGCGAGCATGAGTACATCGTCGTCGTTGACCTCCTTCTTGTTGTCGGCCAGCTTGAGGAACTTCTGGTAAATCTTGTCCAGCTTCTCCTCATTGTCCACATTGACGCCAAGCACATTGAGCCTGTGGCGCAGCGCGGCACGGCCTGAACGGGCGGTGAGAACGATGGAGTTGTCGTCGAGACCTACGTCCTTGGGATCCATAATCTCGTAGGTCTGCACGTTTTTCAGCACTCCGTCCTGATGTATTCCGCTTGAATGGGCAAACGCATTGCGTCCCACTATGGCCTTGTTGGGCTGCACCGGCATGTTCATCAGGCTCGAAACCATGCGGCTTGTGGGATAGATGCGTGTGGTGTTTATGTTGGTGTCTATGTCTATCTGCTTGTGACACTTCAGTATCATGGCAATCTCCTCAAGCGAAGTGTTGCCGGCACGCTCGCCAATACCGTTGATTGTCACCTCCACCTGGCGCGCTCCGTTAAGCACTCCGCTGAGGGTGTTGGCCGTGGCCATGCCGAGGTCGTTGTGACAGTGGGTGGATATGGTGGCACGGTCTATGCCGTCAACGTGCTCAATGAGGTATTTTATCTTCTCTCCATACTCCGACGGCAGACAGTAGCCGGTGGTGTCGGGAATGTTGACCACCGTAGCTCCGGCCTTTATCACGGCCTCCACCACACGGGCGAGATACTCGTTTTCGGTGCGTCCAGCATCCTCTGCGTAGAACTCCACATCCTCCACATACTTCTTTGCATACTTCACTGCGGCCACAGCGCGCTCTATTATCTCCTCGCGGTTGCTGTTGAATTTGTACTTTATGTGCGAGTCGCTTGTGCCAATGCCAGTGTGTATGCGCTTGTGCTTGGCGTATTGCAAAGCCTGTGCAGCCACGTCAATGTCCTTTTCCACCGCACGCGTCAAGGCACAGATGGTGGGCCATGTTACGGCCTTGGATATTTCTATCACCGAATTGAAGTCACCGGGACTCGAAATGGGAAACCCGGCCTCTATTACATCCACGCCCAACTGCTCCAATTGTTTGGCCACCTGTATCTTCTCAACGGTGTTCAGTTGGCATCCCGGCACTTGTTCGCCGTCGCGCAGCGTGGTGTCAAAAATAAAAAGTCTGTCACTCATATCTTTTCTTGTCGTTTTTTTTGTTTCTCATCAAGGCTCGCCTTAAACGAAAGAACCTTTCCCACGTTGAAGTGAGAAAGGTTCATAAGCTATGTTCGCCGTTCACAGTCATGCACACACTTCATCACTTCCGCCTTGCTTCTGAAGTCGGATAATAATATTAATAATGTGTAGCAAACCTGTGTGAGCCATTCGTGTTTTCTTTAAATTCGGTTGCAAAGTTAACCACAATCCGTTGAATAAACAAATAAACAGTAAGTTTTTTGCGGCAAAAACCATTAAAACGCAACAATCAGACCCGAACTCTGAACGATGAAAGCAGGCTACGGACACCCCATACAGCCGCTATGGCTTCAAAGAGCTTGTCTCATGAACAAAGCAAATGCTGCATCTATGGGGTAGGGCGTTGGCAACGTTCTAATAGGAAGTAGGCTGCCTCGTGATAGGAAGTAGGCTATCTCGTAATAGGAAGTAGGCTGTTTCTGCTTATAGTTTTTCTGGTCGGTTTGAGATAGATCACCTACTTACTTTCCCAAAAATTTGCCGCTGATGTAATTGTTAAGGGCATCCCGGTAGCTGTCGCCTATGGGGAGGTCCAGGCCGCTGTCAAGCACGATGCGGCTTCGGTTGATTTCTGTGATGTGTCGCAGGTTGACGATATACGATTTGTGTATGCGCATGAAGTCGAAACCAGCGAGGCGTTCTTCAATCTTCTTCATGCTGAGCAACACCGTAACCGGTTTGCTTCCGTCGGAAAGATGTATGCGAAGGTATTCGGACATTCCCTCGATGTATATTATGTCGCGTATCTGTATTCGCACCACACGGTAGTCTGACTTCAGAAAGATGGTCTCGTCCTTGTCCACTGGAGCCACGCTGGCCGCATGGAGCAAGTCATACTGGCGCTTCACCTTGTCGGCTGCCTGCATTATGTCGCCCATTCCGAATGGTTTTAGCAGGTAGTCGATTGCGTCAACCTTAAATCCCTCTACGGCATACTCCTGATATGCTGTGGTGAAGACCACCAATGGCGGATGCTGCAACGACTTTACGAACTCCATGCCATTGAGGTCGGGCATGTTTATGTCTATGAAAATGGCATCAATGGGTTGCTTGTCCAGCAAGGGTATGGCCTCAAGGGCACTCTGGCAGCAACCTGCCACCTCGAAAAAAGGCACTTTGGCCAGATAGGCGGCCAATTGTTTGAGAGCAAGCGGCTCGTCGTCGATGGCAAGACATTTGATTTTGTTCATTTTCAGGCTGGTTTTAGGGTGGTTCTATAAATTAGCTTTGCCAGATTGCGGTTCTGTTTTTGGGTGACAATTTGTTTGCGAGTGAATGAAAGCGCGAGCTATACGATTGAGCGAACGGACGGATTGGACCCAAAAGAGACCGCAGGATGGCAAAACGTAACTCATAATATATTTACTGTCTGTACGGCGGTAGTTTATAGAACCGCACTTTAATGGTCAATTTGTTATGGGCAACCGCAGCGACACACGGTATTCGCCGTCGGAAACGTCGGTCTGCAGCTCGTAGTTGTCGCCGTAGAGCAACTGCAACCGTTTAACGGCATTCTTCAGTCCCACGCCTCCGTGGCGGTCTTCGGCTGTCGGTTTGATACTGTTGTTGCAGGTGAATACTATTTGCCGTGCATTTTTGTCCACCCTTACAGCCACTTCTATGAATGACTCCTGCTGATAGCTCACCCCATGCTTGAATGCGTTTTCCACAAACGTGGTGAACAATAGCGACGGCACCTGTATGTCAGCAGTCGAAGTTTCCCATTCATAATCATCGCCGTCGGTAGACTCTTGAGGCAGAGTGAGTGATATGCGCACCTTGTCGGTGTATCTTATCCGCATCAACTCCACATAGTGAGCTATGAAGTCAATCTCCTTTTGCAGCGGAGCCAACGTCTTGTTGCCCTCATAGAGCACGTAGCGCATCATTTTCGACAACACCTCTATTGTGGTTTTTGCCTGTTCCGGGTCAATGTCCACCAGGGCATGGATGTTGTTGAGCGTGTTCATGAAGAAGTGGGGGTTTATCTGATATTTCAGATACTCCAGCTGCTGGTTAAGATTTTCTCGCTCCAACTCCTTCATTCGTTTGCTGTCGTCAAGCGATTTGAAGTATATTTTTGCGCCAATGTTAACCCCCATGAGCAGCATGACTATGATAAACGCTACAGAGTCTTGCCCTCCGAAAGCGCGCGGCGGATCCTTGTGCTCCTTGTCCCTTTCCTTCGGCCCTAGGTCTCCACCCTTTGGCTTTATGTCCGCACCGTTTGTCTCCGCACTCTGCCCATTCGGCTGCGGCTCCATGCCCATTTCGGGTGGCGAAGGTGGCATCATGTCGCCGTCAGCCGGTCTCATGTCGTCATTGCCGAAAGGCATGTTCTCTTCGTCAGCAGGTAATGGCGGACGGTCGGGTAGGGGCTTTTCCGTATGACGCTCGGGTGGTTGCGGATTGTCGGGACGGTGGGGACGCAACAGAACTTGATAGCCTGTGAACGCACCGATAAAGGCTATGGCCAGCAGGGCGTATAGCCAACGGCGGTTGCGGTAGACTAACTGTGGAGCAATCAGGAAATTGTGGATACAGAAAGCCGTGAGGAACACAGTGAGCAGTCCCCATGCGCTGAACAAGTCGTGCCAATCAAACCCAGTAGTGCGCAGGTCGTCCTGCCCGATATACAGGGAAAAGGCCGACACTGCGTACATTATAGTCCACAGCACTGCATATAGGATTAGCTCAGCACGTCTCTGTCCGAACATAACTGCGTTGAAAATGCGTTTCTTCTGTCGTTTCATTGTCTATAACGCACGTTCCTTTAATATATTGCAGTATGTGTTGACAATCGTAAGTTGTCCGTTTTCTGAAGCCTTAGCGTGCAGTTCCTGCAGCAATCTTCTTTCCTCAAAAATACACACAGAACAGAAGTAAATGCCTTTTTCATAATCGATGTATTTGTTGGTTTGACATTCTATCTTGTCTTATGCAAAGATAGCCCAACAAAACAGTGTAGGCAATATAATTCAACGAACGGTCTGTACTGTTCAACGACCGGACGTAATGAAGTCAGAAATGCCGTCCCTTGATGATGACATAAATGATTACGGGTGCTCCGATGAGCGGTGTCACGGCGTTGAGCGGTATTATGCCGTTGTCGCCGGGCAGAATACAGAGCGCATTGCACAACAGGGCTATGGCCGAACCGCAGAGTATTGTTGCCGGAAGCAGTGTGCGGTGGTTATCGGTGCGCACCATCATGCGTGTTATGTGCGGCACTGCCAGTCCGATGAACGACACTGGGCCGCAGTAGGCAGTGACTACGGCGGTGAGCAAACCCGTTATAACGAGTAGCTGGTTGCGCAACCGTGGTATGCTCACGCCAAGGTTTTCGGCGTAGCGTTCGCCGAGCAACAGGGCGTTGAGTGGCTTTATCAGTAGCATGGCAAGCACAAGTCCGCTCACAGTGACTGTGGCGAAGAAAGGCATTTGCGGCATTGATACACCGCCGAAGTTGCCAAGTCCCCACACAAGATACGACTTGACGCCCTCTTCGGTGGCGAGGAAGTTTAGTATGGATATGGCCGACGAGGCCAGATAGCCGATCATGAGACCCACAATGAGCAGCATTACGCCGTTGCGAACCATTGAAGAGAGCATGAAGATGACAGCCATGACAGCCATGGCTCCGGCAAATGCGGCCACGAATACGGCCACAAAGCCCGTCATGGAATAGGCTCCGGCTGTGATGGTGCCGCTGAAAGCGAGCATCACGAGTGCCACTCCCAGTCCGGCACCGCTGTTTACACCGAACACAAACGGGTCGGCCAAGGGGTTGCGGAAGGCCGTTTGCAACATCAGACCGCTTACGCTGAGCGCACCGCCGCACAACATTGCCGTGATGGCTTGTGGCAGTCGCGACTGCAACACGATGAACTGCCAACTGGCACGCTCGGCCTTGTCGCCCAGAAGTATGCCCAACACATCCTTGACAGGTATGCTCACGGTGCCCCAAAGTAGGTTTGCGATAAACAATACGGCGATTGCCGCTGTCAGAATGACGAATACGGTGTTGCTCCTTCTCATTGT
The DNA here is from genome assembly GCA_963590865.1 of Bacteroidaceae bacterium. GTDB lineage: Bacteria > Bacteroidota > Bacteroidia > Bacteroidales > Bacteroidaceae > Prevotella. The sequence goes on from CAVAQY010000024.1 coordinate 28,233, forward strand.
CTTGCTTGTATAGTCAGTATGTTTTAAGGCCGTCATTCAACGGGATGGAAATACTTGGCTGGCCTTATGCCCTCCACTTCAGGGTGTATTATTCTTATAAAGTCGGCCAGCAGCAGGTCGGGGCGGAACAGTGACTCCTCGTAGAAGGCCGAAGTCTTGGTGTTGCATCCATAGGTGCGGCCGTCCTTATAGGCTTTCAGTTCTCCGTAACCGCTATACTCCGAAAGCAGTTCATGGCGTGTCAGCTTGTGGTCGCCGCTGTATCTGAGCATCCAGATGTCGGCCTGTCCTGCACGGTCAAGCACTGTCTCAAACGGCATGGCGATGCTTCCGCTTTTCTTCTCGGAGGAAAACACATAGTCGCCACCGGCATCGCCTATCAGCACACCCATGGTACTTACACCTCCAGGCACATACCACACGCTGCCATTCTTCTTGTCTATGACCACCGAAGGGCGGCTTTTGGTCTTCATGGCCTCGGCTTTCAGGGCAAGATACTGCTTTTCCACTATGGCAAACAGCGAGTCAGCCTCGCGTTCGTGTCCGGTGAGCATACCGAAGAAACGCATCCACTCGGCTCGTCCCAGCGGTGAAGTCTCCATATAGTCGGCACACTCCACTATGGGAATGTCAACCTCGTTGAGCTTGCCGTAGCCTCCGCTGTTCTCGAAAGGCGAGAGAAGGATGGCGTCGGGCTTGGTGTCGATAATCTTCTCTATGTCGGGACTCATACCGCTGCCGCAGTCCTTTATGCTGCCGAGGCGGCACTGCTGCTGAATCCAAGGCAGTTTGATGTAGCGAAGGTCGCACACTCCTTTTATTATGTCGCTTGCACCGAGACTGAGAAACAGGCTGCAATGCACAGTTGTGAACACCACTGCCCTGCGCATGGGTGTTCGTATTACCGTGCCCTGAGGCAGCTGGCCAGCAGCAATGGCACTGTCGTTGGCCAGCACATAGCGGTGCAGCGTCTTTCCCTTGTGCCAGGGGTCAGCTATCGAGGCTATGGTATAGCCCCGGTGCTTTACTATAGTGAGGTTGCTGGCATATTTCAGCCGCAGAGTGTCACCCTCGGATACAGCATTAGTGCTGCCGCCCTTGCAGGAGCAAAGGACGGTCAGCACTAATGTTGTTACTATATATAATAAGGTATGGGGCTTATTCATACTTTACACCCGTGTTGAAGACTATGGCTGTGGGACCTACGCCGGTCTCAAACTGCGCCTTCTTCTTCATGTCGCTGCCATATATCACTACAAATCCGTTGGTCTTGTAGTTTGTATAGCCAGTGTCGGGGTCTTTCTGGTAGGAAGCCACGAGCAGATTGCCGTTTACGGGGTCGGCGGCTATGACTGCGGGCGAGATGACTTCGGGACAGTCGAAGTTTGTTAGTGTGCTTGTTGTTGTTTCATAAACACCGTATGTGGGTGCATTGGCCGAGCCGTAGGGTGCATTGTATACATACAGTTTGGTGCCAGACGAAGCCATCATGGTTGCGTCAACCACCTTGCTCACCTTGCCTCCTTCAATCTTCCTTACTCCGGCTCCGGTCTGGTTCCAGTTTGCATCGTATGTGCCGTAATCAAGGAAGTAGAGTGTGCTTCCCACCACTGCGAATTTCACGGGATTGGTGATGAGGCTGTCCTTGATGAGCGTTGATGTGCCTGTGGCGAGGTCAATCTCGGATATAGAGGCGTTGGTCACTTTGCTGTAGTCGCTGTTGGCCACATAGAGCACGCCGTTTACGATGGCCAGTTCCTCGGGATAGGAACCTGCAACGTATGTGTTCTTCAGACTGTAGTCTGCGGTGTCGATGGCAGCAACGAAGCCGTCGTATGTAGACACGAGCACCTGGCCATTGTAGGCTATGCCGTGGCGCGGGTGCTTGCCCTTGTCTTCGCCCATCAAATCGGTTGTCTTAATCTGCTTGATTGACTTCATTGTGTTCTTGTCAACCACCTCCACGGTGTTCTCGTTGTCAACCATGATGTACATCTTTGAGCCATACACCACAGCGTCGTTGGCTGTACGGCCAATCTCGCGGCCGTTCGCAGTTTTGAAGGCATCAAGAATTGTCGAGTCGTTGGCATAGTTGAAGGCGGTAACGCTTCCGTTAATGCCTGCGCTCTTGTTGCCTGAGCCGATAACGAACACGCCGTTGCTGACTTCTACTGGTTGCGGCTGTGGTTGCGGCTGTGTGTCGTCGCTACTGTCGCATGATGTCAGTGCGAGTGCGCACAGCGACACCGTGATGATGTTTGAATAAAACTTCTTCATTTCCATTTTGAATTTAGGTTGGTTTATTATAATGTGAATTTTACTGTTGCTTGCCAGCTCCTGCCCGGCATGGGATACATGCGCACTATCTCATATTGCTTGTCGAGCAGGTTCTTTATGTCGAGGCGTATGTCGAGGCGGCTTTTCCCCATCGGGAATGTGTGAGAAAGTGCCAGTCCAAAATCCTGATAGCCTTCGATGTCGGTACCGTTGTAGTGCTCGTTGTTGCCGTAGCGCAGGCTTGTCGCAGTGCCGTGGAGCACTATGTCTACCCACGGATTGTGGTAGCCTATCGACGCGCTGCCCGAATGTAGCGGCACATAGGCTATCTGTTTGCCATAGTTGGGCGACTCTCCGTTGGTCTTGTTCTCCGCCTGTTGGTAACTGTAGCTGCCCGAAACCACAAGAGAATGGCACTTGTTGAACCTGTGGGTGAGGCTCATTGTGGCATCTATGCCAATCATCTCCACCTTGCCGACATTGACGTTTGTCCACACAAACATATTGTACGGCACGGCAACTATCTTGTCGCTCACATGGTTCAGGTAACCGTCCACGGTAACGGTGGCTTCTGCCGCATGCCAAGGCTTGCCGTTCCATGTCACGCCGATATTGTATTGGTCGGTCTTCTCTGGCTTCAGGTCGGTGCTGCCGTAGTGGAAGAAGTACGATTCGTTGAACGTTGGGGCGCGGAATATGTCCTTGTACGATGCCCTTACGTGGAAGTCTTGCGACATGAACGGGCGGTATGACACCGACAGCGAGGGCGACAACCGCTTGAAATCGTGCGCCGAAGCACCGAGTTTTGCATCGTTGAAGTATAGCGATCCGAGCAATCGCGCAATCAGCGTGAACCGTTTGGTCTTGTATTTGGCCGTAAGACTTTGCAGCACGGTGTGCCTGTAGGGCTTCGTGTCGGTCTTAAGGCTGCTGTTGAGATTGTTGAAACTGTAGTCTGCGGAGTAGTCTACAGCCCAAGAGTCGGTGGGTGCATACAGTGCACAGACCGAGGCATAAGCCTCGCGCTGCCAGTAGTCGGCGTCGTTCACACCGTTTTTATACGCTCTGTCGCGGTATTTCGACATCGCCCAGTTGAACTTTGCGTCGGCGCGCAACGACACTGAGTGGCCCAGCACGGCCTTATACTGCATCTGCCCGAAGAAGTTCCGGTCGCGCAGCTGCTCCAGACTGAGGTCGGTGTAGTAGCGCACCTGGCCCGGCAGTTGCCTGTCGTTGTCATAGTAGTAGAGCTTGGCGGTGAGCAGGTCGTGCCTTCCCGGTCGCCACGCCACGCCTATCTCGCCGTGTCCGGAGTTCATTCGGCTGTTGGTGCGCCGTTCCTGTGTGGTCTGATTGCCGTTTTTCAGAGTGAATGGATAGTCGTTTTCGGCATAGGTGTATTCACCGGTAGCCGAAAAGGCGAACCTGTTGCTGAGGCTTTGACTGTATCTGAAGAATGGACACACATAGCCAAACGACCCCAAGCGCACCTGTGCCGTGAGCGTTGGCTTCGGCCTTGTACCTCCCGAAGGTACCGGCATTGTGCTGATGTTGAGCACGGCTGCTGAGCTGGCGTTCTTGGCAGGGATGAATATGTCGTCGTTGTCTCCCACCACAAGTGAAACATTGTCCACATTGTCGAGCGAGTAGCGTGCCACGTCTATCTGGCCGCTTTGGCACTCGCTGAGCATCACTCCGTCGTAGCAAACCCCGGTGTGCTGTGCTCCGAAGCCCCTCACCGACACTGTCTTCATGCCGCCCGCACCGCCGTAGTCGCGCAAAGTGATGCCGGGAATACGGTTGAGCGCATCGGCAAAGTCGGTAACGCCGTAGGCCGAAAATGCCTCCTTGTCCAGAATATGCATCGGTGCTGTGCTTGCAACTGTGCGCTTCTTTCTGGTCTCCACCACGGTCACCCCGTCCAACTGGTGTGTACGGGTGCTTATGGTGTCGCTGTTGCAGGCTTGCGCTGGCGACACACACAACAGGGGCTGACTCAAAAGGGTCAGCAACGCCATTCTAATCATTCACGTATGTCTGTCGTTTGTCCCACGCGTCTTTCCTCGAAACGGGTGGGAACTCATGCACACAGGCAGGTCTTCTGACTCGCCGCCCGGTTGATGACACCTTCCCGAAGAATGTCCAGTGGCCTGTTTGTCATCACCATATAAAGGGCGGCTCACAGCAGCGGGACTGTCCGCGACTTTCACGCGGTTCCCTTTTAATCGCCGGAGCGAACCATTTGCGCTGCAAAGATACTATTATTCATCGAGCATACAAAATGTAAGTCCTACTTTAAATCTGTCGTTGTAATGTTGTCCTAAACGTTTTCAGAAAAGACGAAAAACGTTTAGGACAACGTTGGTGGCAACTCCAAAGCCTCCATCTCCTCCATGTTGTAAACTGCTCCATGCTCTGTTACCTTATAGACGATGCCATGTGCAGTAAGGAAATCGTATGTATCTTGCTTGTTCATTGTCATTCAAGTTAGAACATTATTTCTTCGGGCTGAATTCGGTCAGCCTCAGTTATCGGTCTTATCACCTTGCATGGCACACCGCCGGCAACGACTCCTGCAGGAATGTTCTTTGTAACTACCGCACCGGCAGCAATGACAGAGCCGTCGCCAATGGTCACGCCACCAATGACGGTGACGCTTGCTCCGAGCCAAACGTTGTTGCCGATATTTATAGGCTTGCTCTGCGTGAGCGGCTCCGTGCGCCGCTGCTCCGAGTTGACGGGATGCCCAGCGCAAGCCAGTACGCACTTCGGACCGATAAACACATCCTCACCAATATAAATAGGTGAAGTGTCGAGGAACACGCAGTCGAAGTTGACGAACGTGAAGTTTCCCCCAGCAAAGTGTGTATTGATGCCGTAGTCGAAGTGAACGTGCGGCATGATTGCCAAATTCTCACTCCAACTGCCCAGCAGTTCTCTGAGGATAGTTGCCTGTGCCATACCATCAGACGGGTCTGTCATGTTGTACTTCCAGCACAACTGCCGCGCCTTCTGCTGTATCTCCTGCGGAATACGCATCACATTGCCAGCGTATGGTGCATCGGCAGTAACGATGCTGCGCACGTCTTGTATGTCTGATTTTCTATTTGTTTCTTTCATTTATCAATTTCATATTCTCATGTCTGTTATATATTCATAATTGTGGTATCCACTTCCTTC
>CAVAQY010000025.1:0-32701 GCA_963590865.1 Bacteroidaceae bacterium
AACGGAGATTTCTCATAAGAGAAGGAACTAATTTATAGAACCACCCTTTAATAGCTTCGTAACTTCGCATCCATGGCAACCATTCTGCAATAGCGAATGAGACTTGCCCATTTGCTATTGCAGAATGGTTACACGCCATATTTGATGTTTTAATTTTAGCGAATGGTGCGGGCGCAGTTGACGTATACAAGCGCAAGAACAAACTTAGTAGGTGCTGCGTCTCACCCAAACAGCGGACAAAGAAGGCACAAGATTCGGGCATGAAACAGTTGCCGTTTTGTTCGGGATGCCTTCGGGATCCGTTCGGGATGAGCAGGGGACGCAGCGTCTACGCATTTGGCCCCACAAAAAGAGACGACCGAAGCCACAAAAAGGCGGCAAGGCAAGGGGAGCCGCGCAGCCTTTACGCTACGTCTGCACCCTTTGCCTTGCCACAGGCGGAGCAAACCGCTTCCGCCACAGGGAAAATCCGGCGAGTTATTTCACCAGCACTACGAGATACTTGCTCGTGCTCCAGAACGCTTGCGGATTGGTGATGCGCAGGACGTACTGTTTGTTGATGTCGCGTTGCAGAGTATAGCTGCTTGCAGGATGAGCTGTGAGAATCTTGGCGGAACGGGAGTAGAGCTTTATCTCCTTGTCCACCCTGATGTCTATTTTGGTGAAATATTCCTTGTTGAAGTTGGACTGGAGCACCTTGCCGTCCACGAGGATATTTTGCTCCTTAAGCTCGGACTTTGTGCCGAAGACAAACCAGGCGGTGTGGAGTTGCTTGTCCTGGTCGTTTATCTGGCGGCTCTTCTGAGTGCTTTCAGCCGTGAGTCCGCTCACGCTGGTGTTGAGTCCGGCTATCTTCTCATCCAATTCGGAGATGTGTATGTCCTTTGCATCAAGCTCTGCACGCAGCTGCTGCAACTGGTTGTCCTTTTCCTCAAGCTGCTTCACCATGTTGTCGATGGTCTTGGCCAGCTGGTCGCTCTTTATAGTGCTCTCACGAAGCTGTTGGCGGAACTTGTTTATCAGTTCGCGGTTTTGCTTCATGGTGGACTGTATGAACTGGATGTTCTCGCGTATGCGCTGGGCACGGTTGCCTCCCTCACCGCCCTTGGCGAGGTTTACGCGGTTCTGTGCCTCATTGATTTCGCGGAACCCTTCCTCTATCTCGTTCATGGTGCCCATCATGTCGTTCAGTTCGTTTTCCTTTTGGGCTATAATCTGGTTCAGGGAGTCGCGCTGTTGCGCCATTGCAGGGTCGATGCCTTTGGCCTTTTCCTGTTTGCAGGCCACAAAGGCCATGACACACATACAGATAAGCAGTAACTTCTTCATAACTATAGTCTTTTGTTTCTAACTCTTTTCCTGTTTAAATCCGTCCACGACCACGACTATCTCGCCGCGCGGAGCTGTTTCGGTGAAGTGGGCAATGAGCGAGGCAAGTGTCCCCCTGGCGTTCTCCTCGTGCATCTTCGATATTTCGCGGCACACGCACGCCTTGCGTTCAGCACCGAACACTTCGGAGAGTTGGGTAAGGAGCTTGACCAGACGGTGGGGCGACTCGTAGAAGACGATGGTGCGAGGCTCTTCGGCCAGAGCCATGATGCGCGTCTGACGACCTTTCTTCTGGGGCAGGAAGCCCTCAAACAGAAATCTGTCGCACGGCAGACCGCTCGCCACCAATGCCGGCACGAATGCTGTGGCTCCGGGCAGACACTCCACATCGACTCCTGCGGCTACGGCTTCGCGCACAAGGAAGAAGCCGGGGTCGCTTATGCCGGGCGTTCCGGCGTCGCTCACGAGGGCTATGACCTGTCCGGCCAACAGTCGCTGCACTACAGAGGCAGACGTGCCGTGCTCGTTGAACTTGTGGTGGGACATCAACCGGTTGGAAATGTCGTGATGCTTCAGCAATATGCCCGTAGTGCGCGTGTCTTCGGCCAATACGAGGTCGGCCTCGCGAAGCACACGCAAGGCCCGAAGCGTTATGTCCTCCATGTTGCCGACTGGTGTCGGTACAATAAAAAGTTTACCCATAGCCGTCACAAATGTAATGTTTTTGTCCTGCTTCGGCAAAAAACAGTTCTTTTCTTTGCATTTTTTAAAACGTATTTGTACTTTTGTGGACAAGCGGCGAGCCGCACATACAGGACAAAAACGAGTCTTACAAGCGAAACAAGAACGCCTGACAATGCTGGAAAAGACAATAACATTCGACAAATTCGTGAGATGGATGCTGGGCGGTTTGCTCGCCGCGGCAATACTCTATGTGCTGAACTATCTGAGCAGCGTTCTGCTCCCTTTCTTCGTGGCGTGGCTCATAGCCTACCTGCTCTACCCCATCGTGAGTTTCGTGCAATACAGGATGCACGTGCCTGGGAGGGCACTCTCAATCATAATCACATTTGCCATAGTGGGAGTCACAATTGCCGGAGTGATTTACCTTATAATACCGCCCATGGTGGAGCAGTTTGCGAAACTGGGCGAGCTGGTGACCAAATATCTGCACGAAACGAGCCACATAGCCAGTTTTCCGGCTGCGGTGAGAGACTGGCTGGCAGCCAACGACGACTACATTCACAGACTGTTTAAGGACAAGGAGGTGGTGAGTCTGGTGAAACAGGTGATGCCGAAACTGTTTGCCGTGCTGGAGCAGACGGCCAGCGTCATCATAAGCATCATCGCATCGTTTATCACGTTGCTCTACCTGTTTTTCATCCTGCTCGACTATGAGAAGCTTGCGTCGGGATTCATCAGGATATTCCCGCAGAAGAGCCGTCCGTTCTGGCGTTCACTTATAGAGGACGTGGAGAGCCGACTGAACAACTACATCCGCGGACAGAGCCTCGTGGCACTCTGCATCGGCATACTGTTTTGCATAGGGTTCACCATTATCGGTTTTCCCATGGCAATAGGACTCGGCATTCTCACGGGCATACTGAGCCTGGTGCCCTACATGCACGGCCTCGTGTTCATACCCATGATACTGCTGTCGCTGCTCAAGGCCGCCGACACCGGACAGAACTTCTGGGCGATAATGGCGGCTGCAACGGCGGTGTTCATAGTGGTGCAGATGATAACTGACTTTGTGCTCACGCCGAAGATAATGGGCAAGGTGATGGGACTCAACCCCGCCCTACTGCTGCTGTCGCTGTCGGTGTGGGGCGCGCTGCTGGGCTTCATTGGTCTGATAATGGCCCTTCCGCTGACCACTCTGATTATAGCCTATTATAAAAGGTACGTGACAAAGGAGGACGAAAACTACACAAAACCAGCGACCGACACCGCAAGCACAGAGTGAACGCAGGGTGAAATTGAGGGGCGAAACGACGTCTGTGCAAGAAAAGCGGCATTTTATTTGGACAATAAAAAAAAACGCACTACCTTTGCACTCGCTTTTCGCAGCACTTCGTTGCAAAGCGATCCGCTAGCTCAGTTGGTAGAGCACAACACTTTTAATGTTGGGGTCTTGGGTTCGAACCCCAAGCGGATCACACCAGAGGACTTCCCCACCGGAAGTCCTCTTTTTGTTTTAGATATTGCTAAAATTCGGTTATTCCAGCTATTTTGATTAAATTTGCAACCTTATTGTATTTATACAGACGATGACAATAACAGACTTGATATGCAGCAACGAGACCAAAAGGAATTTCTCCTTTGAGGTTCTGCCGCCCCTAAAGGGCAACGGCACAGGCCAACTGTTTGCCACGATAGACAAGCTAAAGGACTTCAACCCGCTGTTCATCAACATAACCACCCACCACAGCGAGTTCGTATACAAGCAGTTGCCAAACGGACTGCTGGAGAAGGAGCGTGTGCGCCGCCGTCCCGGCACCATAGCCATAGCCGCAGCCATACAGCAGAAATACAACATTCCGGTGCAGCCGCACGTAATATGCAGCGGCGCAACCATTGAGGACATAGAGTATGAGCTTATCGACCTGCAGTTTCTACAGATAGACAACCTGCTGCTGCTGCGTGGCGACAAAGCCCGGGAAGACCGCAGTTTCACTCCCACACCAGGCGGACATGCGCACACAACCGACCTGATCAGGCAGGTGCAGAGGTTCAACGAGGGATTTTTTGCCAACGGCGACCCGATAAAGGTGCCCGGCAAGAAGTTCAACTTCGGCGTGGCATGCTATCCTGAGAAGCACGAGGAAGCTCCCAACATGGAGATGGACATGAAGTATCTGAAAGAGAAGCAGGACCTCGGGGCACAGTATGCGGTGACGCAACTGTTCTACGACAACAGCAAATACTTCGCCTTCGTGGAAAAAGCCCGAGCCATGGGCATAACCATACCCATCATTCCCGGCATAAAGCCGTTTGCCAAGCTGAGCCAACTGGCCATGGTGCCCAAGACTTTCCACTGCGACATACCCAAGGAACTGGCCGACGAAGCCGTGAAGTGCAAGACCGACGAGGAAGCAAAGCTGCTCGGAGTGGAATGGGCTGTGGCGCAATGCAGGGAACTGTATGACCACGGGGTAAACAACATACACTTCTACACCGTGTCGGCTGTGGATTCGGTAGTGGAAACAGCAAGGCAACTGCTATGAATTTCAACGAAGTCATCGGACAGAAAGAAGCAAAGGAAAGGCTGAAACAGCTGATTGACGGCGGCAGACTACCGCACGCCATACTGCTCTGCGGCCCTTCCGGATGCGGAAAGATGGCTTTGGCTCTGGCTTTCGCCTCGTATCTGCTGTGCCGGGAGCACGGCAAAGACGGCGAACCATGCGGAGTGTGCAACCAGTGCAAGATGATTTCAAAGTGGGAACACCCCGACCTGCACTTCACCTTCCCCACAATAAAACTGCCGTCGATGGGCAGCGACCACAAACCGGTGAGCGACGACTTCATAAGGGAGTGGCGCGAAATGCTGGCGAAAAGTCCTTATTTCAGCATGACACAATGGATGGAGAAGATTGGGGCAGAAAACCAACAGGCCATCATCACAGCCGGAGAAAGCGACGAACTGGCACGTAAGCTCGGCATGAAGTCGAGTCAGGGCGGCTACAAGGTGTCAATAGTGTGGTTGCCGGAGCGCATGAACACCGAGTGCGCCAACAAACTGCTCAAGCTGATTGAAGAGCCGCCGTCGCAAACCGTGTTTGTCATGGTGAGCGAAGAACCGTCAAGACTGCTGGAAACGATACGCTCAAGAACGCAGCACATAGACATAAAGCGCATAGACACCGAAGACATTCGCCAAGCTCTCGTGGAGCGCAGGGGCATTGCCGGCGAGGCGGCCATGAGAACGGCACGCATTGCCAACGGCAGTTGGCTGAAAGCCTTGGAAACCCTGAGTGCCGATAATGAGAACAACCAGTTTCTCGAAATGTTCAAGTCGCTGATGCGGTTGGCCTACATGCGCAACGTCAGAGAGCTGAAACTGTGGAGCGAGACCATGCAGACACTAGGGCGAGAGAAGCAAAAGCGCTTTCTGGAATATTTCATGCGGCTCGTAAGGGAGAACTTCATGTTCAATTTCAACAAGCCGGAACTGAACTACATGACGCAAGGCGAGGAGGACTTCGCCAAAAACTTCGCCCGCTTCATCAACGAAGACAACATCATCCCGATAAGTGAAATGGCCGACAAAGCCATGCGCGACATCGGCCAGAATGCCAACGCAAAGATTGTCTTCTTCGACATTGCGCTGAGAATGATAGTTCTGCTCATACCCCCAAGCAAAGCATAGGCAAAAAAAGGAACAGCGGCAAGAGGCCATACGGCTACGCTGAGCTACACATTATTATATACAACATACACACCATTAACAAGCGAAACGACCAATATGGACTATAACAACAGGGATTTTGAAACATACTGCTGCCAAGACAGAGGCTTGTGCAAGCACGCCGTGGGACGGCAAGACCGCCAGCTGAACACATACGACTGGCTGGCCGACGTGCCCGGCAACCAGTTCAGCACCGACTTGGTTGAGGTGCAATTCAAGCACACACGCAAGGGCTACTACCACAACGTGAACGGCCTTGACCTCAAAAAAGGCGACGTTGTGGCGGTGGAGGCCAATCCGGGACACGACATCGGCGTGGTGACACTCACGGGAAGACTCGTGAAGATGCAGATAAAGAAGGCCAACCTTAAGTCGCCAGACGAAATCAGGCGCATATACCGCATAGCCCGACAGACAGACTTGGACAAATGCAGCGAGGCAAAGGGGCGCGAACACGCCACAATGATTGAGAGCCGCCAGATAGCCAAAGACCTTGGACTCAAGATGAAGATAGGCGATGTGGAGTATCAGGGCGACGGCAACAAGGCAATCTTCTACTATATCGCCGACGAGCGAGTTGACTTCCGCCAGCTCATCAAGGTATTGGCCGACACATTCCACGTACGCATAGAGATGAAGCAGATTGGTGCGCGCCAGGAAGCGGGACGCATTGGAGGCACAGGCCCCTGCGGCAGGGAACTATGCTGCGCCACGTGGATGAAAAACTTTGTTAGCGTGAGCACCAACGCCGCACGCTTTCAAGACATCTCGCTCAATCCGCAGAAGCTGGCAGGAATGTGCGCCAAGCTGAAGTGCTGCCTCAACTACGAAGTGGACGACTATGTGGAAGCAAGCCGACGACTGCCCAGCAAAGAGATGGTGCTCCAGACTCTCGACGGCGACTACTATCTGTTCAAGAGCGACATTCTCGCCGGAATGATAACCTACTCCACCGACAAGAACATAGCCGCCAACCTCGAAACAATAACGGCCAGGAGGGCGAAAGAGGTGATAGAGATGAACCGCAACGGTGAGAAACCCACATCGCTTCAGGAAGACGGAATGAAGAAAGAGCCAGCCAAGCCCGTAGACCTGCTTGCCGGAGAGAGCATAAGCCGTTTCGACAAGGCAAAGAAGAAGCGGAAGCCCAACAACCGACAGCAGAAAAACGCCAAGCAGCAGGGCAACCAACAGCCCGGCAACGGCCAGCAAGCGAAGGAGAGAAAGGGCGGAAACGCAGAGCAAAAGGCAAAGAATGCCGCTCCAAAAGACAGGAACAACGTTTCCAAGGACAGGAACAACGAGCAGAAGGGCAAGAACGCCGAGCAGCCGAAGGAAAACAATGCAGCTCCGAAGGAAAACAACACGACCCCGAGACAGCAGCAGCCCAGACAGCAAAGGAAGCCCAACAAGCCACGGCAAAAGGACGGTCAGACAAACGAAGGCAATGAATAACTTGCGTCTGACAATGGTTTCAGCCCTTGTGGTCGCACTCTTCACGGTAGCGTGCGACCGCAAAACCGTATTTGACAGATACGCCCACACTCCGCAGAACGGCTGGGAGAAGAACGACACCATAGCCTTTAGCGTTGACAGCATAAGGCAAAGCGGCGAATATATGGAGGAAATCGGTGTGAGAACCAACGGCCAATACCCCTTCATGGCACTGGCTCTTGCGGTGCACCAGACCGTAAAGCCATCGGGAGTCGTACACGACACTACCGTCAACTGCACGTTCATGCACAAAAACGACAGGCCCGTGAGCAACGGAATAGGCTACAGCCAGTTCTCGTTTCCGCTGAAAACGGTCAGAATGGAGGTCGGCGACACATTACACGTGGTAATCCGCCACAACATGAAGCGCGAAATACTGCCTGGAGTGTCAGACATCGGTTTCAAACTTACACGGAGATAACGGTGCGCAAAGCCGTTTTCCAGACAGGATACGCAGACAGGCAACTGTCCACCATGTACTGAAAAACCATCAGTACACAGACAGACAAACGGCAGCCGCATACCGACAACCAGTCGGAACAAAAACAACAGGCGCATCCTTGCCGAAGCAGGGATGCGCCCTTTTTAAGTTTTTTAGACTGTTATTTCGCTCTGATGTGCGACCCTAACGCCTTATGCAGGGAGGCTGATTGCCTCTGACGGGCAAACGTCAGCGCAAGTTCCGCACTCTGTGCATGCATCGGGGTTGATTGAATACTTGTCGCCTTCAGAGATTGCTCCTGCGGGGCACTCGTCAATACATGTACCGCAAGCGATACAGTCGTCACCAATTACGTAAGCCATAATAATCGTTGTTTTTAAATTAATACCAATAAATTAGTATGCAAAAGTAGGCATTATTCCCGTACATACCTAACTTTTATGACTAAAACTTTCGTGGTGCCCCCAATTTATATGCCTTCAAAATAAGCCTGCGCATACTATTAGCTCCGAAAAACCGTTAATATAGGTACATGAAAAGGCTGTTTTCCACTCTCATAGCATGCGTCGTAGCCATAGCGGCAGCGGCACAGGACCGCATATTGCAGAACAAACCGTACATCGACTTGCGTCCGTTGCACTTCGGCATCCATGTGGGCATACACATGCAGGACATGGAGTTTGAGAACATCGGGCCACAGACTGTGACCGCCACCGACGGTACACAGACCACCCAAACCATACTTTGCGACGTTGACAACTGGAATCCGGGACTGTCGGTAGGTGTGCTTGCCGAATGGCGCATCAACACCCACCTGTCGTTGCGTTGTGCTCCGGCCATGCACTTCGGTTCCAAGCACCTCGTGTTCCGCAACCTTTCGCTCACAGACGACAACGGCAAGCCAAAGGAAGTGACGCAGGACATGAAGAACACCTATATATCCGTGCCCGTAGACCTCAAGTTCAGTTCACTCCGGTGCGGCAACTACCGTCCGTATGTCATAGCCGGAATAAACCCGATGATAAACCTCACGGGCAAAGACCAGGACTATGTGCAGTTGAAACGATACGACACGATGATGGAAGTGGGACTCGGATGTGACCTGTATCTGCCCTTCTTCAAGCTCATACCCGAACTAAAGTTCTGCTACAGCCTCACAAACAGCCTCGACACCAACCACGCCAACGAGATTCAAGACCCTGCAAGGCGTGCCTACGCCAACTCGGTGACGCATGGACAGAACAAGATGATTGTGCTCACTTTCTACTTCGAATAGCCCCCGCAAGCCTGCTTCCCTACCCTCATTGGCAAAACTTTTGGCGAAATGCGACAAAAAAGAGTGCGGCAATGGCTGTTTCTGCCGGAAATGTAGTAATTTTGCAGGCGTTTTCGTGCGTAATCGCTGGCAGGAAGTAGCGAGTTGCCTGTTTATGTTGCGCACAGAGACCAAACAAACATATCATTCAAGAGACAAATGGATTTGATTAAAGTTGCCGAAGAGGCATTTGCAACAGGCAAGAAGCACCCGGAATTCAAGTCGGGAGACACCGTTACCATCGCCTACAAGATTATCGAGGGCACAAAGGAGCGTATTCAGCTCTACCGTGGTGTGGTGATTAAGATTTGCGGACACGGTGAGAAGCGCCGCTTCACGGTGCGCAAAATGTCGGGTACTGTGGGCGTTGAGCGTATCTTCCCCATCGAGTCGCCCAACATCGACAGCATCGAAGTGAACAAGGTTGGTAAGGTTCGCCGCGCAAAGCTGTACTACCTGCGCAAGCTTACCGGCAAGAAGGCACGTATCAAGGAGAAGAAGACTATCGTCAAAGCGTAGTGATCGTAGGCGTTTTTACGCCACATCAAACATCCTACAGGGGCGGTTTTGCGCAAGCAAAGCCGCCCTTTGCTGTTCGAGATGGCTTCGGGATGCGGTCGAGATCCATGCGTTTGCGAAATTAACGATTGTTATTGCAAGGGATTATGACCTTCGTCACGAGGACTAATGACAATCACCACGAGAAAGCAAGTCAGTCTTTCGTCTGGCTGTCAGCCTTCCGTTTCTGGTCTATTTCATAGTTTGCGTCTGCGTCTGCCTCACCTTGCAGAGCCTCATGAAACGACTGCCAGTCCTGAAAACCTGCAAACAGGGCAAGCCGGTCGAGCGTGGCACGGCTCGGCTTCTCCTTTCCGAGGATATAATTTCCCAGTTTCCCGAGAGCCGAAGCCTTTGCAGCAGTCCGCTCCGCTCTCTTCTCAATGGCCTCCATCAGCCTTTTCAGTTCCCAATGTTTGCGTTCCATAGTCAAAATGTCAGTCAGCACGAAAGGGCAAATATCGTACCAAAGAGAAATGTCTATTGCACAATTCGCCAAAACATCGTAAATTTGCAGAAGAAACAACATTTATTCCTATTGATAATGAAAGAACTATCACTTAAGTACGGTTGCAACCCGAACCAGAAGCCGTCGCGCATATTCATGACCGACGGAGAATTGCCAATCGAAGTGGTCAACGGCCGCCCCGGCTACATCAACTTCCTCGACGCACTCAACGCCTGGCAGCTTGTGAAAGAGCTGAAAGAGGCTACTGGACTGCCCGCCGCAGCATCGTTCAAGCACGTGTCACCGGCAGGAGCGGCCATCGGACTGCCGCTGAGCGACACGCTTAAGAAGATATACTTCGTGGATGATGTGAAGATTGAGCTTAGCCCAATAGCCTGCGCCTATGCAAGGGCACGTGGAGCTGACCGCATGAGCAGCTACGGCGACTTCATTGCGCTGAGCGACACCTGCGACGAGGCCACAGCAACGCTCATCAAGCGTGAGGTGAGCGACGGTGTCATCGCTCCCGACTACACGTCCGAAGCACTGGAAATACTGAAAGCCAAGCGCAAAGGCACTTACAACGTGATAAAGATTGACCCCAGCTATGTGCCAGAAGAGATTGAGCGCAAGCAGGTGTTCGGCGTTACCTTTGAACAGGGACGCAACAACGTGAAACTCAACGACCCAGCCCTGTTTGCCAACATACCTACAAAGAGTAAACAGTTCACCGACGAGGCCAAGCGCGACCTTATCATAAGCCTCATCACGCTGAAGTACACGCAGAGCAACTCGGTGTGCTACGTAAAGGACGGACAGGCCATCGGCATCGGCGCAGGTCAGCAGAGCCGCATACATTGCACCCGTCTGGCCGGCAACAAGGCCGACATCTGGTGGCTGCGCCAGCACCCGAAGGTCATGAACCTGCCTTTCGTTGACGGCATACGCCGCGCCGACCGTGACAACACTATAGACGTGTACATCAGCGAAGACTATGACGACGTGCTCCGCGACGGCACTTGGCAACAGTTCTTCAAAGAGAAGCCGGAACCGCTGACTCGCGAGGAGAAGCGCGAATGGATAGCAAAAAACACGAAAGTGGCTCTCGGCAGCGACGCATTCTTCCCCTTCGGCGACAACATTGAGCGCGCCCACAAGAGCGGAGTGGAATACATTGCACAGGCAGGAGGCTCGGTACGCGACGACAACGTGATAGAAACCTGCGACAAGTACGGCATAACGATGGCATTTACCGGCGTTCGCCTGTTCCACCATTGATGCGCCACAAGGGGCATTAACATAGAAACAAGGGGGCGGAGGCCGATGCTTCCGCCCACACAAATACCCACACCTTTTATGGACATCGACGACATAATAGCCGGCGGAGGCATGGTGTTCAAGAAGACTCCGAGCGGAGACCGACAGGAGAAAAGGAAGACCAAGGCCAAGAAAAAGCAATACATAACGGGGGCGCACGGCAGCGGCTCGGCCAAGCAAAAGGCCAAATACCGCGAACAGCGCGCCAACAGGCACAAAGGCAAATAAGCTTCCCATCATACAGAAAAGACTTAGATGCCGACCAAAATATCAAAAAGCTAAGACGTTTGTCACGGCGCAATACTTTTTCGCATTGCGCCGTTTCGCGTTTTATGATACTTTTGCAAGCAGAGTACTATGCGGTCTTCCACTAACCGGACCGAACACATCATTTCAAGCAACAAGACAATATTAACAAACTAACCAAATCAAAACGTATTATGAAGAAACTATTTACATTAGGACTGACGCTCCTTCTGACCGCAATATCGGCAGGGGCACAAGACGAGCAGTCAAGAAAGCTGTGGGACTTCCGTCAAGGATTCAGCGATGAGACGCTCGCAAGCTTTGCGGCCGATGCTGCCGCAAGCGACGGCTACTGGACAGACAAGACTTCCAGCGGCTTCTATGAATCAAAAGGCGGACGCAGTGCCGGCGAGGTGAAGTGCAAAGTCAATGGAGAAGACTGGACCGTACCAGAGACCCAAGGACTCGTGTTTGCCTCCAAAAGTGCCCAGCACCTCTGCATACAGTTCAAGTCGGAGACATTTGGCCCTCACGTATGGATTAACGGTAAGAAAGACGAAGATGCCGTGACCATCCCGAACGTACCTGCAGGTGACTCCGTAACCGTGATTTACAGTTCGCATAAGGACTCCGAGAGCCGCGGTTTCTCAATCAAGACCAGCGGCTTCACCGGCAAGGACGGCTCCACCACTACTTGGAAAACCAAGGGCATGGACACCGCTGTTATCATCAACAACAACGCCGAAGCCACCGACCTCAAGCTGCAAGCCACCAGCGGTATGCACTACCACTTCATCTGCATAGGCGAAACGCCCAAGGAGGAGACTCAGAGTCTGAAGATAGCCTATCTGTATGACTCCGGCTACACAAACTACGACCCGGACGAAGACCTCATACTCACTGTCGTTGAGGATCAACTGCCCGAAAAATACACTGAAAAGGTCAAGTTCACCAACTTCGACACGTCTGGCGACATGACTAAAGTCACCGCCGACTCTCTGCAGACGTTCGACGCAGTGATTATAGGCAACTCCTTAAACGCCGGAAACACCTATGCCGGCACCATCAAGGAAGCCATTGCCTTTGTGCCGATGTTCAACATGAGCACGAGCCTGTACGAGACTTGGGGCTACGGGCAGACAGTTCAGTCGGAAACAAACGTGGTTAAGGTGGGTGAAGCCGCACGCAAATCGCCGCTGTTCACCCCGTCTGACGCCATGACCACCTCATATATAGATGAAGAAGGCAACCTTACGCTGCTCGACAGCAGCGAGAAAGTGGCCGGATATGCCGCAGAAGAAGGTTCGTACTTCGCCAATGACAGCGTCTATGCCTATGCCGGCGACATCAAAGCCATACACTTCCACAACGCCGACCGCAACGCTTATCTTATGATACCGTACTCTTTCGGACAGACACCCGACGAGAACGCAGCAGACATCCTGCTCAATGCGGTGACTATAGTGGCAGGAACAAAGGCTGAAGTGACCAACACTGCCAACCCGAAGATTACGGAAACATACAACCACCAGGCCACTACGGTAGCGATAAAGAGTTCCACAAAGAACGCAAAGTGCTACTATACAATCGACGGAACGGAGCCTACGCTGGCCAGTACGCCATATACAGAACCGTTTATCGTGACAGACGAGAACGTAACCGTAAAGGCCATTGCCATTGCCGACGGCTATTTACTGAGCGAAGCGGTAGAGAAAACCATCTCAATACACGAGTTGGCGAAGTCCCCGGAGTTCTCTCTCAACATGGAAGACGGCAAGACCACTGTCACAATCATACCAGGTAACGATGGCGACAGCATCTATTACAACTACACTGGTAGCGACGACATAGCAAAATCCGAGCTTTACACAGCTCCTTTCACACTGACAAAGCACGCCACAATCACCGCCTTCACCGCCGAGCACGACATCTTCCTGCAGTCGGAAGCAATCATGGAGGACGTTGATGTGCTGAACGAGAAGGTAAGACTCGACATCGTTTCACAGTTTGACGCCAACAAGGATGAGTGGCAGTCTGCTGCAGGAACATACTACATCGGCAAGAGCGGCTACAACTTCTATACTGACGAGGTAATCGATACATACGAAGACTCTCTCGGAGTACACAACAAGTATGCAGAGGCCGACTCCCTCTTCACCTACAATCCCGGCAACGGATGGGAACTGAAGACCTACGGACAGGTAGTGGCATGGGAGAGCAACACACTTGGCCACAATGTAGGCAATGTTGACGGATACAATCCTGCAACCGCATACGACGACTCAGAAGCCAACGCATCAAACTACCACATCACATTCGCAGGCGTTGGTTCCAATGGCGACGGCGAAAAAGACCCGGCATCAGCATTCTTGCAGAGCACAGAAGCCTTCCAGGCTCCGTTTGACATTGTTGCCATACTCGGAGGCAAAGACTCCATCAAGATGGAAGTGTTTGTAGCTACCGATACAACTGACGTCAACAACTGGCAGTCAATTGGATACGTTTACAGTCCGAAGGTTGAAGCAGACTCTAAGGGTCGCCTCTACCAGAAGAACCTGCTGTCTTACGAAGGCACAGACAATGTGTTCGTCAAACTGGCTGCCAAGAACACTAGCGGCCGTCTGTTCAACGTAATCATCTACAACGCAGGCGAGAAGTCAGGAGAATACACAGGCATCATCAATGTGAACAAGAAAGACAACGCCACAAGCGAGGTTGTGCGCACAATCATCTACAGCATGAACGGCACACAGCTCAACAAGGCAGCTAAGGGCGTGAACATCGTCAAGACTGTCTACGCCGACGGCACTGTGAAGACAAAGAAGGTTATCGTGAAGTAACAAATCAGACTTACATTCATAATAGTTCATTAAATTGCGAGGGGACTTGGATGAGATATCCAAGTCCCCTTTTTCGGTTTCCTCCTGTTGTCAACAGTGATTAGCCGCTTATTGCTTACGTTTTTTACGGTTGGAGCATCGTACTTCATACGGGCATGACCATCGAAAGGAAATTGGCTATTATGGCACTCCCAATCTGTATCTTGATGGCGTTGACACTCTCTCCTTAGAAATATCCAAGCGAAAAACGCAATAGGCTTCATTGCCCAACGAAGCCTGTTGCAATAGCCAATGAAACTGCCTTCATTGTCCAACGAAGGCTATTGCCAAAAATGGCATGGAAAAAGTAAATCTGTATTAAGTAACTTTGTCAGGTGAGTTCTGTTTGGAATTAATGGGGTTTACTTTTTGGAAAGACAAGCCCGAAATCTCATTTTACAGGGCCTTAGGCAGGAAATTCATGCTCTTTTGAGTTTTAGCGGACAGCAATAAGTAGGTGTCTTTTCTATGCGCAGCATACGCCAAGTTACTCCAAGTTCAGCGTCTTGTCGCAATATTCTATGACGGCCGGGCGGTGGGTGATGAATATTACCGTGCGGTCTTTCGAAGAGAGGAGATTATTGAGAAGGGTGCGCTCAGTCTGCGGGTCGAGTGCACTTGTTGCCTCATCGAGCAGCATTATACTGCCGCCACGCAGCAATGCGCGTGCTATGGCAATGCGCTGTGCCTGTCCTTCGCTCAGTCCGCCGCCACCCTCAGAGGTCTTTGTATCAAGTCCTTCGGGCAGCGAAATCACAAAGTCGGCGCACGAAAGGCGAAGAGCCTCAACCATATCCTGCTCCGTTGCATTGGGATTGCCAAGACGAAGGTTGTCGCGGATGGTACCGCTAAGGAGCGTGTTGCCCTGCGGCACATACACGAAGTTGCAACGCGACAGTGGCGAAGCCTCATATTCGGCAATGCCGTCATACAGCATCACGCTGCCTTCCTTAGGGCGCATCAGCCCCAGAATAAGTCTTATAAGCGTTGTTTTGCCAGCACCTGTCTCGCCGAGTATGGCAGTACACGTGCCTGGAGCGAAGTCGAACGACAGATTGTCTATCACATTGTGTGTGCCGTCATCGTAGGCATAGGTGACGTTACGCAACCTTACGCCGCACGGACTACCCATCCGCACAGGCTCGCCCTGCTCTTCTTCGGGCGTATCCTCCAGTTCCATGAGCCGTTCCACTGCGGTAAACACAGCCACAAAGGCTGGAGCAAGCTTGGTAAGGTCGCGTGCCGGGTTCTGTATGCGATATACCAATTGCAAAAAGGCAGTCATTGCGCCGAAGGTAAGAGTGCCGTGATAGAGTCTGACGGCACTCCACAAGAAAGCCACGAGATAACCCAAGGAGAAACCGGCATTGAGGAAAAGACTGGAGATGACCGAGAAACGGGTACGTCGGCGCACGTGGGAGCGCAAAACGCTTTGGGTAGCATCGAGCCGCTGCACCATAAGCCCGTCACATTCGAGCGTTTTGATGAGCATCCGATGCTGCACCGTTTCCTGCAAGATACTCTGCACACGGCTGTCACTGTGGCGCACCCGGCGTGTGAACCGCCGCATCCGCGACACATAGACACGACTCAGGAGGATGAAGACAGGCAGTATGGCAACCGTAATCAGGGCAAGCACTGCATCCATATTCAGCAGATAGAAGAATGCACCGATGAAGAGAGCCATCACGGAAAGCGTGTTGGGCAGCGTCTCGGTAAGGAAGTTGACCACAGTATTCACGTCAGACTCCAGCCTGTTTACCACATCTCCGCTGTGTCTACGCTCCTTGCCGTGCCATTCCGAACGCAACAGGCGGTCGAGCATACGCTGCTGCATCATGTTTTGAGCCTTTACACCAAGTATGTTCTTTATCCATATACGGGATATGTTGACGGCGAAATCGCACAAAATGATTATTGCCATGATGCCTACCGCCCAATACAGGGACCCCTGCCGAGCACCTGCCGCAATGTCGATGGCACGCTGCACCGCCCAAACAGAGGCAAGGCTCAACCCCACCCCTGCCAATCCAGTGGCGGCATTGAGCGTGGTTTGCAGTCTGTTGCCGCGCCATGCTTGCCAAAGCCAGCGCAGAGACCCCTTCCTGACACACAACAGGGCACTGATAAAATGCGGACGTTTATATCTGAACATACTATTTTCTTGATTGTCGGGACAGTACTTCCCGACGGCAACCCGAACACAACCAATCGCTACTTGCTGTGCTCCGCAGCGGCAATCGCCGGGGTCATACACTACTATTATGTGGATGCAAGCGGGATTACATAATAGACACGCACGGGCAAATGACGACCGTCAGCCCCTCCCGTCGGCACCCCACATCATTTTCTGGCGCAACACCTGCGAGTAGGTCTGCCCCATACGCTTCACCACATTCACCTTGTATGGAGCCTTGCATAGGGTGATGCGTGTGCCTTCGCTGCACTTTTCCGAGTGTCCGTCTATGGCAATGAGGAAGTTATGGTTGCGGCTCTCAACGTCAAGTGTCAACACCACGTTGTCGTGCATCACTATCGGGCGCATATTAAGACTGTGCGGAGCCACGGCGGTCATAAGGAACACGTTGGTGCCCGGCACGATTATCGGTCCTCCGTTGCTCAGAGAGTAGGCGGTGGAACCAGTGGGAGTGCTCACAATAAGCCCGTCGGCCTGGTATGTTGTGAGGTATTCACCGTTGACAGCGGCACGGATGGAAATCATCGAAGCATTGTCGCGCTTCAGTATGGACACATCGTTCAGGGCGAAAGGCGGTGCACTGAACTTGAAGCCAGGCACATCCACCTGTATTGTCTTGCGCTGTTCCACGGTGTATTCGCCCTTGTGAAGCTGCTCAATGCAGGTTTCGATCTCGTCGGGAGCCACATCGGCGAGAAATCCAAGCCGTCCCACGTTGACTCCAAGTATGGGTATTCCCTTTGCCCCCACACGGCTTGCCGCCTTCAGAAACGTACCGTCGCCACCAACGGATATGACAAAGTCGGCATCGAAATCGTCGCCCTCAAACACCTCTGCCCCACCGACACTAAGTCCGACAGTAGAGGTTATGAAGTCGTAATAGGCTTTGTCTACGGAGATTCCGCAACCGTAAAAGGACAGACACGACATCAGCCGCTGTATTGATGCAGACTTTTTGGATTGGTATGTATTGCCAAAAACGGCAAATCTCAGCTTGTTGGTTGCCATAAATGTCGCTATATGATGTATTATTGCAGGCAAATGTGTTTCCGTTTGGCAAACATTTGCTACTTTTGCGCAAGCATAAAAATGCGCTAAGCGCACACTGCCCGAGTTGTAAAGGCGCCGTCTGCGATGCGTAAATGTCAGGTTTACGATACGCAAGTGTACCGTATGCGATGCACAAACGCACCGTTTGCCATACGCAAGTGTACAGATTGCCTCATGCAAAGGTAGCAAAAACGGAAAGAAACGAGCAAAAACGAGACGAAGAATGACTAAACTAAGCGTGAATATCAATAAAGTTGCCACCATCCGCAATGCCAGAGGCGGCAACGTTCCCAACGTGTTGCGCGTGGCAACCGACTGCGAGGACTTCGGCGCAGAGGGCATTACAGTTCACCCAAGACCCGACGAGCGCCACATCAGGTACCAGGACGTGCGTGACATACGCCCACTCATCAGGACAGAACTGAACATCGAGGGCAACCCTATAGACAAGTATATCGAACTCGTGCTGGAGGTTCGGCCTACGCAAGTGACGCTCGTGCCCGACGCTGAAGACCAAATAACGTCCAACCACGGATGGGACACAAAGAAGAACAAGACCTTCCTCACCGACGTAATCGGCCGTTTCAAGGAGGCCGGCATACGCACTTCCATCTTCGTTGACCCAGATGTAGAGATGGTGGGCTACGCCAAGGAGTGCGGAACCGACCGTGTGGAACTCTACACCGAACCGTATGCAGCCAACTACGCCATCGACCGCGAGGCTGCCGTTGCGCCATTCGTGGCGGCTGCGGAAGAGGCACGGCGGCTGGGCATGGGGCTTAACGCCGGCCACGACCTAAGTCTTGCCAACCTGCACTACTTCCACGAGCGCATTCCATGGCTCGACGAGGTGAGCATAGGCCATGCCATAATCTGCGACGCTCTGTATATGGGACTGCACGCAACCATACAGAAATATCTGCGAGCCATAAAATAAGGCACTTCCGCACGGGGACGAGAGCAGCAAAAAAAACGATATTTTCAACATCACAACATAAAGAAAGGATACTATGGTTTACGTATTTTTAGCCAACGGCTTCGAGGAAATAGAGGCTCTTGCTGTAGTTGACATATTCCGCCGTGGCGGTATTGACATAAAGACCGTAAGCGTAACCGGCAGCGAGTTTGCCACCACGTCGCACAATATCACCATAAAGACCGACCTCAAGATAGCGGATGCCAACCTTGCCGATGCCGAACTAATCGTGCTGCCGGGCGGAATGCCCGGAGCCACCAACCTTAATGAGCACGACGGGGTTAGGACAGCCCTGCTCGGACAGGCCGCCAAAGGCAAGCGCATTGCCGCTATCTGCGCCGCTCCGATGGTGCTCGGAGGTCTCGGACTGCTCAAGGGACGGCGCGCAACGTGCTATCCCGGATTTGAAAAGTATCTGGATGGCGCAACCTATACGGCCGAACTGGTCACTACCGACGGTAACATAACAACCGGACGAGGACCTGCCGCCACTCTGCCGTTTGCCTATTCGCTACTTGAAGCGTTCATCGGCAAGGAGGCCACCGACGACATCCGCAACGGGATGATATACACTCAGTTGCTGAAAGAGGCATAAGCTATGGACTTCGTCATAATCGTTGCGGGCGGCAAGGGGCTGCGCATGGGTGCGCTGATGCCCAAACAGTTTCTGCCAATTGGCGGGAAACCGGTGCTGATGCGCACGATTGAACGGTTCAGAGCCTATTCCAACGACCTGAAAATAATACTTGTTTTGCCCAAAGACCAGCAGTCGTTCTGGCAAGAACTGTGCATCAAGCATGACTTTCCCCATACCGACCTGCTGTGTGCCGACGGCGGCAATACGCGCTTTGAATCGGTGAAGAACGGTCTCGCACTCATTCCCGACGATGCCCAAGGGGCTGTGGGAGTACACGACGGAGTGCGCCCCTACCCCAGTATAGAGGTAATCGCACAATGCTATGACACCGCAAAAAGCACCGGAGCGGTTATTCCGGTAACACCGGTGGTGGAAACGTTGAGACGCACAGACGGCATTACCGTGCCACGGAGCGACTACAGGCTGGTGCAAACACCGCAGGTTTTCGACATACAACTGCTGAAAGGAGCCTACCGTCAGCCCTACTCCGAGCGTTTCACCGATGACGCTTCGGTCGTGGAAGCGGCAGGACACACCATAACAACCGTTGACGGCAACCGGGAAAACATCAAGATTACAACCCCGTTTGACATGATTGTGGCCGAAGCATTGGCCGACAACGAAGCAAGTCTCTGACCTAGAAAAAAACGCTAACAGCGGACTTGACCACCGCAAAGAACTATACAACACAGCGTGACAGACATATTGGCACAAGACATACAGTTCCTTTCGGGAGTGGGTCCAGGCAGGAAAAAGATACTGAGCAGCGAACTCGGCATCAATACCTACGGCGACTTACTCCTCAACTTCCCGTACAAATACATCGACCGAAGCAGGGTTTATACAGTAAGGGAACTGACCGGCGAGATGCCATTGGTGCAAGTATGCGGCCAGATACTTAGCTACGAGACCTTTGAATATGCGCCCCACAGGGAGCGGGTGGTGGCCCATTTCTCCGACGGCACAGGAGTTATGGACCTTACATGGTTTCACGGCGGACGCTATGCCATGAAGACCTACAAGCCAAGAACCCCCTTCGTGGTGTTCGGCAAGCCGAGCGTGTTCAACGGAAGGGTAAACATAGTACACCCCGACATAGACCCGGCAGATGAAATGGAGCTGACAGGTAGGAGCATGTTGCCCTACTACTCCACTACAGAGAAGATGAAGAAGAGCGGCCTCACGTCGCGAGCGATGGAGAAGCTTACAGCCTCGCTGCTGGAAAAGCTAAACACGCCGCTCAAAGAAACCCTGCCACCGTTCATCACGTCAAGACTTCACCTTGCCTCACGTGATGAGGCGCTGCGCTCGATACACCATCCGCAAAGCGCAAAGGAACTGGAAAAGGCGCGCGTAAGACTGAAATTCGAGGAACTGTTCTATGTTCAGCTCAACATAGTCCGGTACGCGAACGACCAAAGACGCAAGTACCGCGGCTACGTCTTCCCTACCGTTGGAAAGCTTTTCAACGGTTTTTACCACAACAACTTGCATTTTCAGCTCACCGAAGCGCAGAAACGCGTGATGAGGGAGATACGCAACGACATGCGCACAGGCCGACAGATGAACCGTCTGTTGCAGGGCGACGTAGGTTCGGGCAAGACACTTGTGGCCGTGATGGCCATGCTCATTGCCCTCGACAACGGCTTTCAGGCTTGCATAATGGCACCCACAGAGATACTCGCAGAGCAGCATCTTGCCACGATAAACACCTTTCTCGAAGGCATGCCGATAAGAACCGAACTGCTCACCGGCATAGTGAAAGGTAAAAGGCGCAAGGAAGTGCTTGAAGGACTGGCCAACGGAGAGGTGAACATACTGGTGGGAACCCACGCCGTGATAGAAGACACGGTGCGTTTCTCGCAGCTCGGAATAGTAGTGGTTGACGAGCAGCACCGCTTCGGAGTGGCGCAAAGGGCAAAGATGTGGAGCAAAAACGACAACCCTCCCCACATCCTCGTGATGACTGCCACGCCCATTCCGCGCACTCTTGCCATGACTCTCTACGGCGACCTTGACGTGAGCGTAATTGACGAACTGCCTCCCGGACGCAAACCAATAGCCACCAAGCATGTGTTTGACAACCATCTGCCCACTTTGTATGAGAGCATACGCAATCAGATACGCCAAGGCAGACAGGCTTACATCGTGTTTCCGCTGATAGAAGAGAGCGAGAAAACAGACCTGAAAAATCTTGAAACGGGATTTGAAACGCTCTGCCAGGTGTTTCCGGGCTTCAGTCTGGGCAAGGTGCACGGCCGCATGAAGCCCAAGGAAAAGGAGGCCGAGATGGAAAAATTCGCCAAGGGAGAAAGCCAAATCCTTGTAGCCACCACGGTTATTGAGGTGGGGGTCAACGTGCCGAACGCCTCGGTAATGGTCATACTCGACTCGCAACGCTTCGGCCTGTCGCAGCTCCACCAGCTCCGTGGACGCGTGGGACGTGGTGCGGAGCAGTCCTATTGCATACTCGTCACTCCCTACAAACTGAGCGAAGACACCCGGAAACGCATCGACATAATGTGCGGCACCAACGACGGATTTAAGATTGCCGAGGCCGACCTGAAACTCCGGGGACCCGGCGATTTGGAGGGCACGCAACAGAGCGGTGTGGCTTTCGACCTCAAGATTGCCGACATAGCCCGCGACGGACAGCTCGTCCAGCTTGCCCGCGACGAAGCCCAGCGCGTAATAGAGGCCGACCCGACAGGTGAAAAGCCCGAATACGCTATGCTTTGGAATCATCTGAAGGAGCAGAAAAAAGGCGGTTTGGACTGGTCGGCAATATCATAGAAAGGCGGCAAAACACAGCTTTGAAAATACAAAAATGCTGTTAGCCAATGTGTTAATTTAGGCACAAAGAGTGTTAACATGACCCTTAATAACAGGATTTTCATTATCTTTGCGACGTTATTACTACAAAGGAGGACGTAACACGGCTTTAATTGGATTGTAATTACCGCCGTTTGTCCACTTTTTAACAAGTGCTTTTTGGCACTCAAACCGATACTTTCTTATGATTATAAACAAACTTAGGCGTATCGCCGCTTCTATATTTGCTGTTGCGTGTAGCATTTCCGTTTCAGGACAAGACCTCTTGGCCAATCAGGCTCCTATAGACAGGAAGATGAAAGCGGTGGATTCTGTAGCCTTGAACCGTATAATGCAAGCTGAACAGAGCGAATCGCCGGCAGCATACCTTTATGAAGACTGGGACAACCGCTACGCCCACAAGGCCACAACCCTGCCTGATTCGTTCAGAATAGACCTACGCCACTTCCATATGCCCACGCCGAGCCGCATAATCACATCTAACTTCGGCTCAAGGTGGGGACGCCAGCACAAAGGACTCGACATTAAAGTTTATATAGGCGACACCATTCGCGCCGCTTTCTCCGGCAAGGTAAGAGTGGTAAGATATGAAAGAGCAGGCTACGGCAAATATGTTGTGATACGTCACGACAACGGTTTGGAAACCATTTACGGCCATATGTCGAAGCAGCTTGTCGAGGAAAATCAGGAGGTGCACGCAGGTGAACCTATCGGACTGGGAGGCAACACCGGACGAAGCACCGGTTCACACCTTCACTTCGAGACACGCCTTTGCGGCGTTGCCCTCAACCCTGCCCTCATGTTCGACTTCCGCAACCAGGATGTGGTAAGCGACTTCTACACATTCCGCCGCAATACATATGAAGACGAGTCGGTTGTTGCCACACGTCTGCGCGGTGTGGGCGGCAAGGTGGGCCACAACGACTCCGACGATGACATCGAACTGGCCACAGCCGCTCCAGCTGCATCATACGAGGCAGCCGTACGCTTCCACAAAGTGTCTGCCGGAGAAACCCTGTCGAGCATAGCCCACAAGCGCGGAACCACAATAGAGGCTCTTTGCAAGCTCAACCATATAGGCAAGAACGTACGCCTCATGCCCGGACAGATATTGAAATACAACTGAAAAGAGAACATAAACACACGTTAGAAGGGATTTTTGCGCTGCGGAAATCCCTTTTTCTTTTGCATTATTCAAAGGTTGGCGCAATTGAAGCCACCCCCTAATGCCTACTACGAGAATTGTTAATGACTACAACGAGGGCGGCTAAAAGCTACAACGAGACCCCTTAATGACTATCACGAGAAGTGCTCCTTTCCGTGACCAACCTATAAACTGCCGGCTAAATGTCCTTGATTATGTCCTTAAGCAGGAACGAGGCGTTCTGATTGCGCGCCACTCCCGGTGCTATGCGGTAGGTGTAGGTTATACAGTCAGACAGCTTTATCTCGAAACAGAAGTTGACAAAGCGGTCTGGTTGGCTATCCGCCATCTTCGAAAGTTCAAGGTCGTGGGTGGCAATCAGTCCGGTCACAGGCAGTCGGGATATTGCGTTGAGGAACATGCGCGAGCCGTTCAGCTTGTCAAGCGAGTTGGTGCCCTTCAGTATTTCGTCGAGTATTATCAGCGTGCGGCGCGAACGACGGCAACTGTCTATTAGCTGTTTCAGCCTCAACAGTTCGGCATTGAAATAACTGATGCCGTGGGCGAGGTCGTCACTTGTGCGCATGCTGCTGAAAAGCGAGAACACCGACACCCTCATATGCCCGGCGAACACCGGCATTCCGACCATGGCCAATATATAGTTGGTGCCTATTGCCCGCAGGAAGGTGCTTTTGCCCGCCATATTGGCGCCGGTCACGATGTAGAAGCTGCCGTCGGCAAAGGAAAAATCGTTGGGCACGGCCTTACTGCCGAGAAACGGATGGGCTATTGATTCCACGTCATACACCACAGCATCGGTATCGGTCACCTCCGCATCGATAGCTTCCGGCTCGTTGTAGCGGAATGTGGCCATCGACACCCGTGCATCCATTTCGCTCACAGCCTCAATCCACAGGTTCATGCTGCCCATATACTGCCGTTGCCAGCGCAGGAAACGGCGCAAAAGGAAATAGTCGCTAAGCATCAATACATTGAAAAGCATCATGCCAAGCACATTGCCCCGGCGGTCAAGGCCGTCGGTTATCCTTTCCAACTCTGCAAACGACTCCAACGCCCCTGCCCCATGGCCAGTAAGAACGTCCACGATGCGGCGGTTGTCTGCCGCCTTGAAGTCCGACGAGGCTATGAGACGCACCATGCTGGAGTAGGCCTTGAACTGCGGATTGAGCTGTCCCACGATGCGCGACACGTCCCGAAGGGATCCCGAACAGAGCAGGAACACCGCCGAGAACTGCACTATGCCCCACCACACGGCCACGTTGCCGGCCACCAAGCCGCACGTAGCCAGCACGCAGACCGCCACGAAACCCACGATGACCGCCCAAGCCACAGCCAGCAAAGCAGGACTCATAGCCACCGAGGACACCCTCACGCTCTTGGCATTGGTCAAGGCGCGCGTCACATCGGCCGTGTCTGTACGGTTGCCATGACCAAGAGCGAGAAACTCCGTGCGCCACTCTTCCGCTGCGGCCACTTCCTTTCCCGCCTCCGCCTGCGCCTTTATCGAAGCGGCTGTCTTGCGGTTTTCCTCTCCGTCAAGCGCACTCGTGGCCAGCGTTTCGGCCAGACGGTCAGCACCACCGGTGGTTACGGCACGGCAAATGCGGTTGTAGAGCGACTGCCGCCCGAACACATCCATATCGAAGGTGTATTCATGTTGCGGATTAGCATACCTGGCTCCGTCGTCAAAGCGCGAGAAGTCGCCGTCAAGATAGTGAAGCTCGCCGTCGTAAACGCCGTGTAGAGCCACAAGACGGTCAATCCGCCAGTCGTTGTTCGTGTCTATGCGCCTCACCAGCACATACGCCGCAAACATAATGGCGGCCAGCCACAGCAGCCAAGCCGTTGCTCCATCAATGGCGGTGTAGACCACCACGAGAGCCAGGGCCAGCACAAACGTGGTCAACTCAGCCGCCACGAGCAGCCTCCCCCTGCGTTTCAAGGTGCGTATGTCGGCGGAAAGAGCCTCCGCCTTGGTTTTATAGTAATCGTGGAGATGTTGTTTGTTCATAAGATAAGTAGGTTTTCAAAATATTGTCTGTGTCCATACCCCGTTTTCGCCTCCGCTTCGGAGCTTCGGGAAAGTCGTTCAGCCAACGGTTGCACCATACACGGTGCGGTGGATTTCGTCCCTCGCCGCAGCGAAAGCGCCGTCCACATCGTCCACTCCACGGAACATCAGTAGCATGGGCAGCCATCCGTCATCCTTGCGGTAGGGCGGCTGACGGTAGGTCTGGCTGCAAGGGACGAAGCCGCACCGCCGGTAGAAGCCTATGCGCCTCCGGGCGATGTCGTTGTCGGGCTGCTCAACCTCAAGCACTATGCGTGCCGACAGCCGTGCCATCTCTTCCAACGCCACACTTCCGTAGCCCTTTCCGCGCAGGTCGGGACTGGTGGCAAAGTGCTCTATATAAGCAATGTCGCCCAGTTGCCAATAGTTCATCAGCCCTATGCGCGTTTCTCCGTCACGGATGAGCATGGGGTGGAAATGGCAGTTTGTCCGGCAGTTGAGCCGTTGCTGTTCCAAATCGCGGTATTCCTCCCGTGGAAACGAGTCCACCAAGAGGTTTTCCATATAGGCGTAGTCGGCGCAATTAGTGTCGCGCACCTCGTGAAATGTCAGCATACATGTAGGTTTTGCATCAGAAATGTGTTCAAAGTTACGCATTTGTTTCGGGAAGAGCCGTAAGCGCAACTGTTTTTAACACCATCGGCAGTGACGAAGCCGGCGGTTGCGGGTTTCAAACAGGCCGTTTACGACTCGCAACTGCCAGAGTTATTTCCGTAAGCGCGGCGGCTAACGGATGATAAAGGTGGTGGAGGCTACCGTCTATTTCGGACTTTTTGCCTAAATTTGTGACCGACAACTAACAATACCACTATTCTTACAGACATGAAACATTACCTTAAATCCACAGCAGCATCGGCACTGCTCGCCATTGCCGCTCCCCTATACGCCCAAAATCAAGACCGTCCGTCGGCAAGCATGTGGCTCACGCCGCAACCGACGAGCGACATGGTGGTACCGTTCACCCCCTCTGACGACGGCATCCGGTTGCCCGTGCGATGGGGAATGGACGTGGCGTGGCTCAGCGAGCAGAACATGCGCAAGGGCATCAACCACATAGGACTGACAAACCTCTCGCTTGTGCGCAGTTCGTTTCAGACTACCGAACCGCTAAACGACGACGGATCGCTGACAACGGCGCAGATAGAGATGCTTAGGAAGCGCAACGCCGTGGCCGACCTCATCGGAAACAGCGTGGACCTTGTGCTCAACGAAGACCAAGAGGCCGGAATTGTGGAATACTACGTGAAGAACGGCAAGGCCGACACCGACCACTGGGCACAACTGATTGACGCAAGCGTGGCATGGATTGAGGCCAACTCAAAGCACAAGGTGATTGCCCTGTCGCCGTTCAACGAGCCTGACTACGGTTGGGGACAGGGTTCGATGAGCGACATGAAGGAGATTGCAAGGAAGATTAAGGAAGACTATCCGAGGCTGAAGGACATAGCCGTGACCGGCGGCAACACGCTCAACGACGACTATGCTTCGCAATGGTACAACGGACTCAAGCCATACGTTGACTGGGGCAACACCCACCAGCTGGCCGGCAGCTTCGACAACTATGCCAACTTCTTTGCCGAGGTGGCCAAGGACGGCCTTCACCCCTATGCCGACGAGCTGCACAATGTGGGAGAAGCCATGGTTGGCGCCGAATACGGCATGAAGACCGCCGTATGGTGGGGTTTTGACAGCAGAGCGCGCGGCGAGTTTTGCGACATAAGCAACAACGGCAGCCGCATAGCCTACAAGGAACTGCGCGACAAATGGACATCGGCCGGAGTGTACCGTCACGACAACGGACGGGTAAAGGCATTCATCGGGTCGTCGGAAAGACAGGCCAACACGTCCACCTTCATGTTTGTAAACAAAGAGCGCGCCGTGTATTACGACGGACAGGGTCCCACACGCGAATGGCTCATGGAGATACCCGGCGGCACAGGCTATCAGAAGGGACAGACCAATGCCGAACGCGTGGTGGACATCACTTGGGGCGGAGACGTGCCAAGCAAGGTGATAAACGGTTCTTACGCCATAGTCAACAAAGCCACAGGCACTCTGCTTTCGCAGTCGGGCGACGCAATAGACCTGACCAAGCAATCAGGCAAGGCAGCTACCGCCACACAGACGTGGAACGTAGCCCCGATAGACAGCCGGATAGGCGGAGACTACAGTTTCTACTCCATCATCTCGTCCAATGACAGCCGCCACATAGACGTGGAAAACTACTCCTGTCTGCCCGAAGCATCGGTGATTGCCTATGCCAACGAAACGCCCACAGCCAACCAGCAGTGGTATCTGGAGTATGCAGGCAACGGTTGCTACTATATCCGCAACCGTGAAAGCGCACTCTATCTGACTGCCAAGTCGAAATATGCCATCAACCATGTGGGCGTAAACCAGAACGTCCTGCTCGGCGAAGACGCACAAGACCGTCAGCAGTGGCGCATCATAGCCCCCACGACCGTGTATGACGCAACCGCTCCGGCACGCCCCGGCGGACTGGCGGCCACGGCAAACGCAGCATCGGTGGCTCTGCAATGGACGGAAGGAACGGAGAAAGACCTCGCCGGCTATATGGTTTTGCGCACAGAGAAAGACAAGGACGACTGGAACACAATAGCCCGCAACATACAGGGTAACCGGTTTACCGACAACACCTGCCACCAAGGCTGCACATACGTATATAAGGTGGTGGCCACAGACCTGTCCGACAACCGTTCAGCTGCCTCTGACGAGGTGGAAGCCACAGCAACAGGCAGTCCGTCGATGATAGCACGCTGGAGTTTCAGCGACAGTATCAACGACGAAACGCCCAATATGATGGACGCTGCCCTTTACGGCACAGCCACTTACACCGACGGTCACAAGGCTGAAACGAAGTCATTGATGCTGAACGGAAGCGACTCATGGTTGCAACTGCCCTACGAAGTGGCGGGAAGCGACGAACTGACCATTGCAATGTGGGTGAAATGGACAAACTCCTCAAAGACGTGGGCACGTCTGTTTGACTTCGGCACCGACACAGACCACTATATGTTCCTCACACCCAAGGCAGACAGCAACGTGATGCGCCTTGCGCTGAAGAACGGCGGCAGCGAACAGACGCTCGACTGTCCCTCACGGTTGACGGCAGCCAAGTGGACTCACGTGGCAGTCACGTTCGGCAAGGACAAGGTGGCCATATATGTCAACGGCGAGGAGGCAGCCTCAACAAACAGCATAACCATAAAGCCGTCAGAGATTGGCACTATACTGAACTACATAGGCCGCAGCCAGTTCAGTTCCGACCCGATGTTCCAAGGCTACATCAGCGACTTGCGCATATACAACCACGCCCTTTCGGCCGACGACATACTCAAAGTCATGGACGGACAGACAAGCGGCGTAGCCCTACCAGACCGTGCGAGTAGCGGGAACACCTGCGGCAATACGTTTGACATTGGCGGACGGCACGCCTCAAAGGGTCTGCTGGTGAGCAAAGGACGGAAGTTCTACAAGGCCAAAGGCAGAAGATGACGGTGCGTTCCGAGGGCAGGCACCGGCCAAAAGGACTGTCCAAGGAACAGCCGCGCACACTCGTTTTTCATGCGAACTGCCTGTATTTCGTGGATTTTGCCTAATTTTGCAGCCGACAAACTGCACCCCTGACGGGACAGTCAAGGGCTGACAGTATGTGAAGGAGTCACAATGAAGAAACTTTTTATAGAGACCTACGGATGCCAGATGAACGTGGCCGACAGCGAAGTGGTTGCGTCGGTAATGCAGATGGCCGGATATGAACTGTGCGACAAGGTGGACGACGCCGATGCGGTGTTCCTAAACACGTGCTCGGTGCGCGACAACGCCGAACAGAAGATATACAACCGCCTGGACACGCTCAACGCCGAGCGCAAGAAGAAGGGCAAACCGCAGATACTTGGCGTGCTGGGTTGCATGGCCGAGCGGGTGAAAGACGACCTGATGGATAACCACCACGCCAACCTCGTGGCCGGACCCGATGCCTATCTGTCGCTGCCGGAACTTATAGCCGCCGCCGAGACAGGCAACAAAGCCATAAACATAGAACTTTCAACCACCGAAACCTACCGCGACATTGTGCCGCAAAGACTGCACGGAGCCAAGATAGGCGGCTTCGTGAGCATCATGCGCGGTTGCAACAACTTCTGCCACTACTGCATAGTGCCGTACACACGCGGACGGGAACGCAGCCGCGACATGGAGAGCGTGCTGCGCGAAGTGCGTGACCTGCGCGACCGGGGCTTCAAGGAGGTGACCTTGCTGGGACAGAACGTCAACTCATACCGCTTCGAACCGGCAGACAACGGCAGCGGCGGCACTACTGTTGACTTCCCCACCCTGCTGCGCACAGTGGCCGAGGCCGTGCCGGAGATGAGGGTGCGCTTCACTACGAGCCACCCCAAGGACATGAGCGACGAGACGCTGCACGTGATAGCCGACTTGCCCAACGTGTGCCGCCACATTCACCTGCCCGTGCAAAGCGGAAGCGACAGGATACTGAAACTGATGAACCGCAAGTACACCCGTGAGTGGTATCTCGGCCGCGTAGAGGCGATACGGCGCATAGTGCCCGACTGCGGACTTTCGACAGACATATTCGTGGGCTACCACAGCGAAACGGAAGAAGACCATCAGATGTCGCTCGACCTGATGCGTGAGGTGGGCTACGACTCGGCCTTCATGTTTAAGTACAGCGAACGCCCCGGCACGTATGCGTCGAAACATTTGCCTGACAATGTGCCGGAGGAGGTGAAGATACGCCGCCTGAACGAACTGATACACCTGCAGACAGAGATGTCGGCCGTGGCCAACAAGCGCGATGAGGGCAAGCTGTTTGACGTGATAGTGGAAGGCTACAGCAAACGGTCGCGCCAGCAACTGTTCGGACGCACGGAACAAAACAAGGTGGTGGTGTTCGACAAAGGTCGCCACCACATAGGCGAGACGGTGCGGCTGCACATAACAGGCTCCACTTCGGCCACGCTGATGGGCGAGGAAGTGACTGCGGAAGAAGGCGCGGACGCAAAGGAAACAACGGCAACAAACGACAAAGCACAGTAAGCGTATGAAGGAATTTCTGCTGGTGCTGCGCCGCTTCGTGCCGCCATACAAAAAGTATCTGGTGCTGTCGATAGTGTTCAATGTGCTGTCGGCTGTGCTTAATATATTCTCGTTTGCGGCCATAATACCCATACTGCAAATACTGTTCAAGACAGACACCGGCCATGCTGCCACGCAGTTGATGCCGATTGACGGCGGCGACATAAAGGAAGTGCTGGCCAACAACCTCAAATACTATGTGAACACGCTCATTGGCGACTTCGGCCCCACCAACACCCTGCTCGTCATTGGGCTGTTTCTGGCCGTGATGACATTTCTGAAGACAGGAGCCTACTTCCTCTCGTCGGCCACAATCATACCCATACGCACTGGTGTGGTGCGCGACATACGCAACCAACTCTACCAGAAGATAACGTCGCTGCCATTGGGCTTCTTCTCGGAGGAGCGCAAGGGCGACATCATTGCCCGCATGAGCGGCGACGTGGGCGAGATAGAAAACTCCATCATGTCGTCGCTCGACATGCTGTTCAAGAATCCCGTGCTCATCGTGGCCTACTTTTCCACGCTGCTGTTCATCAGCTGGCAGCTAACGCTGTTCACTCTGGCGATAGTGCCGCTAATGGGATGGTTCATGGGCTATGTGGGACGCAAGCTGAAACAGAACTCCATAAAGGCACAGACTCTGTGGAGCGACACTATGAGCCAGGTGGAGGAGACACTCGGCGGACTGCGCATCATAAAGGCTTTCTGCGCCGAGCGCAAGATGAACGACCGCTTCGACCGCATCAACTCGGCCTACCGCGACAACATCATGCGAGTGAACATCCGCCAACAGATGGCTCACCCCATGAGTGAGTTTCTCGGCACGGTCATGATTGTCATAGTGCTTTGGTTTGGCGGTATGCTCGTGCTCAACAACTATGCACTTTCGGGACCTACATTCATCTACTATCTCGTAATACTGTACAGCATTATCAACCCCCTGAAGGAGTTTTCGCGCGCCGGCTACAACATACCCAAGGGTCTGGCATCGATGGAGCGTGTAGACAAGATACTGAAGGCCGAAAACTCCATACGCGAGAGTGAGCAGCCCAAGCACATCAGTGAGTTCAAGCACAGCATTGAGTTCCGCCACGTATCGTTCAAGTACGACCAAAAGTGGGTGCTCCGCGACATTAACCTCACTATAGAGAAGGGCAAAACGGTGGCTCTCGTGGGACAGAGCGGCAGCGGCAAGTCAACGCTCGTTGACCTCATACCGCGCTACTACGACGTGCAGGAGGGCGAAGTGCTCATCGACGGCATCAACGTGAAGGACTTGGGGGTGCACGACCTGCGCAGTCTGATAGGCAATGTAAACCAAGAGGCCATACTCTTCAACGACTCGTTCCGCAACAACATTGCCTTCGGTGTGGCCGATGCAACACAAGAACAGATAGAGGAGGCGGCGCGCATAGCCAATGCCTACGACTTCATAACGGCATCGGAGCATGGCTTCGATACGAACATTGGCGACCGTGGCGGACGGCTCTCGGGCGGACAGAGACAGCGTGTAAGCATTGCACGAGCCATTCTCAAGAACCCGCCCATACTAATCCTTGACGAGGCAACGTCTGCCCTTGACACCGAGAGCGAGCGGTTGGTGCAGGATGCGCTTGAACGTCTGATGAAGACGCGCACCACCGTGGCCATCGCCCACCGCCTGTCAACAATAAAGAGTGCCGACGAGATATGCGTGATACACGACGGACGCATCGTGGAGCGCGGCACCCACGACGAACTGTTGGCCATCGACGGCCACTACAAACGGCTCAACGACATGCAAAGTCTGTAGGACTGACGGCTGAAAACGAGGATGGTTTATAGAACAATCAACAGGTCTTTTTCGCAACTTGTGGACAAAAGAAACTTGAATCAAGACCTTCAACTGAACTTGAAAGTAACCGTTGATTGCGATCAACAGCCCCAACTGCACTTGGAAATGACAATTGATCGCAATCAACAGTCCCAACGAACTTGAAAGAGACAATTGATTGCAATCAACAACCCCAACGGCACTTGGAAATGACAATTGATTGCGAGCAACAGTCCCAACGAACTTGAAAGAGACAATTGATCGCAATCAACAACCCCAACGGCACTTAAAGGTGGTTAGTGATTGCAATCAAGACATCCAACGACATTCAAAGGTTTGAATATTTCCTGACTTCGGCGGTTTTAACATTTCCGAGGGTGCGACCTGCCTGAAACCCCGA
>CAVAQY010000026.1:0-32573 GCA_963590865.1 Bacteroidaceae bacterium
TCGAGCCTCTTGTCGGATTCGAACCAACGACCCCGAGATTACAAATCACGTGCTCTGGCCAACTGAGCTAAAGAGGCTTTCTTTGCAGCCGTTCCCTTAATCGGTTACGGTGTGTTGGAAAACGGCTGCAAAGTTAGGCATTATTTTTTAACTGCCAAAATTTTTGCAGTTTTTTTTCAATAATCTCTCGATTTCTCTTTGTATTTCTGTAGTTGAACCTTCATTGAGTCCACTCCGAGGTCAATACTTTCCTCGAAAGTGTCGCTCACCTTTTCCACAAAAAGAGTGTTTCCAGCCACCGTTACGGTGATGCTGGCTTCTTTGTTGTTTGCGGTTGCAGGCTTCACTACCTTTAATTGCACCTCTACTTTCTTTATGTCTTCGTATGATTTCTCCAACTTGGCGATTTTCTTTTCGATAAACGCCTGTAGCTTTTCGGTAGCGTCAAAGTGAATTGACTGAATCTTGATTTCCATAAGTTGCCTCCTTGTTTAAGGGTTATGCCCGTGGATGGGTGTGTTTATAAACTCGTTTCAACTGTTCAAACGTTGTGTGCGCATAGATTTCTGTGGTCTTCACGCTCTCGTGTCCGAGCAGTTTTCTTATACTCTCTATCCCGGCTCCATGGTTGAGCATGGCTGTAGCGAAAGTGTGACGCAACACGTGCGGACTGCGTTTCTTCAGGGTTGACACCATGGAAATGCGCTTTCGCACTTCATACCTCACTTGGTCGGAGTTCATCCGACGGCCTTTCGTTGTAACGAACAACGCATTGTCTTCCCTTGCCACGTTGTCGTCGCGCACCTTTACGTAGTCTGCGACGGTCTTCGCAAGTTCATCCCCGAAAGGGATTATGCGCTGCTTGTTTCCCTTCCCCCTCACCTTCACCTGCCGCGACACCATGTCCACGCTGTCATCGTCAAGCCCGGTGAGTTCAGAAAGTCTAATGCCCGTTTCATAGAACACAGTTATGATTGCATGCGCACGCACCTCCTTGAAGGAAGTTCCGTCCATTCCCGTCCAGTCAATCAACCTGTCTGCCTCGGATTCTTTCAGAAACTGCGGCAGCGGTTTTGACATTTTCGGGCGTTGGATTCTCTGCGTGGGGTTCTTTTCCACAAGTCCCCCTCTGACAGCATAACGGTAAAAGGTGCGCAGCGCACTCAGCCGTCTTCCGACCGAAGTGGCAGCATTGCCCTTGTCCATCATATGCTCCATCCAGCCGCGTATCACATCGGCATCGGCTGAAAGCAAATCCATATTGCAGTCGGTCTCCGCGACATACGCCTCAAACGCCCTGAGGTCGTCGGCGTAGCTCTGCACCGTGAGAGGCGATTTGTTGCACTCATAGCGCAGATATTCGCAGAACTGCCCGATTATCATAACTGCGTTGCTCCGGTATTTTTATTCGGCAACGAATTTACGGAAATTAATCCGTACCACCAAATTTGGGGAGAGTTTTTACTCTTCCTCTGCCCTCATTTTCTGTACATAGACGGCGTGCTCCATCTTGAGTCTCTTCAGGACAGAGGGCTTGTCATACTGCTGACGTGCGCGCAATTCCTTTACGACTCCGGTCTTCTCAAATTTTCTCTTGAACTTTTTGAGAGCTTTCTCGATGTTCTCGCCTTCTTTTACAGGTACAATAATCATTTTTTGTTTTTTGGTTTTAAATTAAACTTAATGCTCCATTTGTGCATTGCGCCAACAAAGAGCGGGTGCAAAATTACTGCTTATTTGCCAACACACCAACTTTTTACGTGTTTTTTTGCTTCTCGCTCAAATGGATGAACCATATAGAGTAAGTCATAACTATTCACCGAATATCGGTTGCCCAATGCAACCACTGGGTGCCTGAACGTGAAGCAGAGCAGCGATGGTGGGAGCTATGTCGGTCATGTATGTGGGACGCGTGGTGGTTCCATGGCCTACACCCCACCCCATGAACACAAGCGGGATATGGGTGTCGTAGGGATTCCATGCACCGTGGTCGGTTCCTTTGGCTCCATGGGCATAGAAACCAGGCTTCAGCACGACAGCCACATCGCCACTACGCTCTCGGTTAAAACCGTTTATTATGCGGCTCTTCACTTCGTCGGGCATATTCTCGACGGCCACGCCTTCCATGTCGCAAGCATAGAGCACGGCTTCGTCCTGTTTCAGGCGGTCGGCCACGATGGACTTGATACGGCGGAAGTCAAGTCCCTTCTCGCATATTGCGGCACGATGGAAGAACACCTGATAGTTCATCACAGTCATCACCGCTCCTGCCGCCTCGGGATACTGACGAGACAGAGCCTCGTCAAGATAGCTCTGCACGCTGTCGCAGTCCCAGCATCCCGAAGGAATGCGGTTGTCCTTCAGGTAGGTGGAGTTGTTCATAGCTCCATGGTCGGCACTAAGGAAGAGCAGATAGTTGCCCTTGCCCACCTTACCGTCAAGATAGTGCATGAAGTCGGCCAACGCCCGGTCGAGCCGCAGGTAGGTGTCTTCGGTCTCAATGGCATGGGTGCCCACTTGGTGGCCTATGTAGTCGGTGCTTGAGCAACTCACGGCAAGCAAATCGGTAGTGTCGTCCTCGCCCAAGCGTTCGCCCTCGATTGCAGCCTTGGCAAGGTCGAGCGTCAGCTGGTTGCCAAAGGGAGTCTTGCGGATGATGCCGGAGCCATACCTCTTATATAATGCCGGCAGGTCGAGCGGCAGAGTGGCTTCCACGCCCGGCTTTATGCCATCCTCATATTCGGTAGCGTCGGCTGTGCTCTCTGAATATGTGTCCTTGGGATAGAGCGTACACCACTTCTCCGACAGGTATTTCTCCGGACGATGCTCACCATTGAAGTCAACGACCCATCGTGGCAACTTGTCCATGTAGTATGTGCTGGTTATGAAGTTGCCTGTCTCATCGTCAAACCAGTAAGCTCCGTCGGGATTGTGGCCGGCAGGCAGTATTGAGGAGCGGTCTTTGAGAGCCACACCCACCACCTTAGCCTTGCCGTTGGAGGCTATCTTCATCTCGTCGCCAATGGTGGTCACCCACAGATTGCGCGGCGACATCAGTCCGGCCTTGTCCTTTGTACCCACGGGCTTCACCGTATTGTCGTCTGTACAGTACACCTTTTTGCCATCCTTGACGAAATTGTTGCCGGCAATGCCATGTATTGACGGCACACTGCCCGTGTAGATACAGGTGTGACCGATAGCTGTAACCGACGGTACATATGGTATACGTGTGTTTTCGCACGAATAGCCCTCACGCAACAGACGCTTGAATCCGTCGTTGCAGTAGCGCGACTCGTAGCGGTAGAGGTAGTCCCAACGCATTTGGTCAACAACGATGCCCACGACAAGCCGCGGACGAGAGGTCTGTGCATGTGCCGCACCGCATGCCATTGCACACGCCACAATAGAGGCGGTGCATATCCAGTCAATCTTGATGTGCTTAAATTTCATGTCTTGCTTTTTTCCGACAAAAGTAATGCAAGCGTGTTTCAATGGCATTTCAAACACTTTAAGTGACTGTTTCATCGGGACAATGAAAAGCCACCGTGACTTATAAAGAATGCGCCCGAAAGGCGTGCATCCATGCACAACCCTTCGGGCGCAACTTAATTTTTGAACATTACTAAGTTTGACGGAGTGTTACTTCACCGTCACTTTCTGTCCGTTGATGACATAAACTCCACGGCGCAGGTTCTTTGTCGAGGTGAGTCCCTCGCCCACGAGCTTGCCTTCGAGAGTGTAAACGTTGAACTTCTGGCCGTCGGCATTAACATTGTCTATCGCCGTTGCCACTGAAACAGCCACGGGAGCAGACTCCCCGTCGGTGTAAACCGCACTTACTGCATACACGCAGTTCTCGTCTGTCGCACCGGCATCAACATACTTCATGGCCTTGGTGTCAACAGTTGTCACGAATTCGTTGTTGCGATACACGTTGTAGCCTGTCAGTATGCCTGCGCCCGACTTGTATGTAACATCGTCGATTGCGAACATATAGCCACCAAGTGAAGTGATGTGGCGGATGGCAAAGTGAGTTGCTCCGGCAGGAATGTCGAAGCTGATTTCCTCCCATTCACCGCTTTCCACGGTCTTAGTATCCACCAGCGTGAAGCTGGCCGTGTCGGTATCGGTAGTGCTGTAAAGCAACTGGAATGTCTCAGGATAGTTGTCCTCGCTGTCGGCCTGGTTGAGAGCGTAGAACTTTATGGTCTGTGCCTCGCCGTTAAGCGCGGGACTGATGAGCCAGTTGTCGGCATCTGTGAATATGTAGTCGCCGTCCTCGTTCTCGCCCAAGCTGTACATTGCAGCAGCATACTTGTTGCCGCTGTGCGGCTTAAATTCGGGATTGGTTTCATATATCTCGTCAGCAGTAGCCTCAGGCTCCACTATTTCGAAAGCGAACCTCTCACCAGCGTTGTCATAACCACCGGCAAAGATTCCGTTAACGATGCCCTTGTCGCCATCGAAGCAAGTCCAGTCGCCGAAGCTGTCCATAGTCCATGAAGTGTAGTCCTCAAATCCGTCGGTCACTTCCTTTTCCTCTATGGCCGGAGCAGCCCATGCCAACTGTATGCCGTCGGCCGTCTTGCTGGCAGCAACCGATGTAGGAACAGGCTTGACAGAACTGATGAGCGAAACAGTTGCCGTAGCAGTGTTGTTCGACTCGTCCTTGTCCTTGCTGTAAACAACAGTGGCAGTGAGACTGGCCTCATCCTTTTCGTCAAAGACGCTCGGCTCATAGTCTATGCTGAGAGTGTCGGTTGCCAGCGGCTGCAACTGCTTTGTTGCCTCCGTTGTGGCCACTACCTTGTCGCCGTCGGCAAGTTGCACGCTGTAACCCTCGGCCACATTCTCGCCAAGGTTGGTCACAACAACAGAAACCTTGCCCTTCTGACCCTTCTTCAGCTTCTCAGGAGCAGTCATCGAAGCAGACAGGTCGTCAGCATAAACGTTTCTTACGACTACATTGTCGAGATACAACCAACCATTGCCGTTGGCATTGAAGCGAACGATGATGTAACGCTCGTTGGCAAAGTCGTTCAGCGACACAGTCTTTGTCTGCCATGCGCTTTCTTCGTCCTCGCTGTTATCAACAGTCACGTTGTCCACCTTGGTTATCGTTCCGTCCGGCTTCTGCACTTCCACCTGCATTGTCACCTGTGCGCCGGCCTGACCACTGTAACTGTAGTACAGTTTCAGGTTGTCTGCACCGTTCGGGGCAATCTTGCCTGTTCCCAGCAATGCGCCGTCTTCGCTTCCTTCGAACACAGCAATGCCCGGTGTGCCGTCTTCCGACATGATCCAGCTGACAGGTGACCATGTTGAGAAGCCGGAATTGTCCAACCACCACAGACTGTTGTCCATACCACCGTCGGGGAATGTCTCGCTAAACGGTATGGAGTAAGCCTCGCCAATCACCATAGGTGCGCTGAAGCTGTAGAAAGCCTGTCCCTTTTCGTTCTCCGGCTGGATGAACACCTGGAACATCTCCTGAACTCCCTCATCGGTGTTCTTGGTTATCGTAGTCTTGCCAGCACCGGTTACGCTGGCTATCTTTTCACCATACTCGTATCCATAGAAGTCATCGTAGTTCACTCTGTCGTACAGATTGTACGTCACCGTGGCAGGATTGATGTAGCCACCGTTCTTTCCTACGGCCACAGCATCCCAGCTTACATCTATCGAAGTGCCGTTGTCCACCACCTTGATACTTGAAGCATCAACCTGTGCAGGAACGTCAGTACCTATGAACGTACTCTTTGTTGCAGAGTTGCGGCCTACTCCACTCTCATTGTAGAGCACCACGCGATAGCTGTATGTAGTGTCTTTGTCCACCTTGTCGGTATAGGTCTTGTTTGAACCGGGTGCGAGACCATCTTCAATCGTTGTCAGCACCTCACCGTCGCGGTAGATTTCTGCCTTGGTAACCGACGACAGTGTTTTGCCGCCGATGGTCTTGGTTGGCAGGGTGAAGCCTATTGTGGCGTTGAGTGCGCCCTCAGCACC
Source organism: Bacteroidaceae bacterium (assembly GCA_963590865.1). Classification (GTDB taxonomy): domain Bacteria; phylum Bacteroidota; class Bacteroidia; order Bacteroidales; family Bacteroidaceae; genus Prevotella. The sequence goes on from CAVAQY010000026.1 coordinate 6,007, forward strand.
GGGAGTAACGGTGAACTTGGCCACCGAGTCGGGAGCTTCCGTGCTGGCACCGGCACTCACATGCACGCTATGGAGCAGCAGGTTGAACATATTCGGCTCGCTTATTGCATGGAAAGCAATCCTCATGTCACTTGCCGCTGTCGGGATTATTGATGCCGTAAACTCCTTCTTCGAGGTGATTACGGTAGGTTCGAGCAGCGTACCTTCAAAGGCTGTAGGGTCATCGCCCACACCATACTTCACCTCAAGTTTCTCAGGAGCGAAGTCCTCCATTGCAGATGCGGTGAACGTCACGGTGTATTCCTTGCCGGCTTCCATCTTGATGGCCGGTGTAAGGAGCCAGTCGTCGCCCTCATTGTCCATACTATACACATAAGCGGCGCACTGGCGCTCATAGTGATAGCCCCATGTAGAGTAGTCATCGTTGGAGTCTATGATAGTCATCAGGTCAAGCGACGACTCGTCGGCGAAGTCATTGTCGTAGGGAGGCACAACTGCCGGACCTGCCACAACCTTGCTGCTGGTGTTCTCATCGCTGCGCTGGTCGCCGTTTACTGCCACCACTCCATAGCTGAATGCGGTGATTTCCTCTGGGCTGACCGTCTCGCTGAAGGTTGTTTCAGTAAGTCCTGTGGCCACAACCTTTCCTTCGGGATAGCGGGTAACCTCATAAGTCAAGTCACCGATATAGCCGTCGTTGTATCCACCTGTGGGAGCATCCCATGTCAGAGTCATCTCTCCTGTGGTGCTGTTGCCTTTCAACTGTACGTTTTCCACCGGATAGGTCTGGTCGTACCCCACATACTGGCTGACCGTATTCTTGGGACTGCTGCCCACGGTGTTGGCAGTTGTCACCACAAACTCGTGGGTTCCGCTGCCGCTCACGGTCACTTCCTTCTCCACTTTCTCACCGGCTGTGGCAGTACCTTCGGCAACTGTATCGCCGTCGGCCGTTATTGTATAGGTCAAACTGCCGCTAAGATCTCCGCCTGCAAACGTCTTGCTCGGGGCGGTGAATGTGGCCTTACCCGTAAGCGATGCACCTTCGAAGCTAAAGACAATGTCTTCCACTGCGGCAGGAGCGTCATCCTCGGCGGCTGGTTTCGGTATGGAGAGAGCGTACACCTGCTCACTTCCTGGGAACATACCCACTTCGGTAGCTGCACCGGTGGTCAAATCTACCGTGTACAACGCCGATTTGTTGTTGATGTCTATGGCAGCCCAGTAGAACGTACTGGTACGAGCGTCTATCTCACCGCTCTGGCCATAGGTGTTGCCGTTGTCATCAGCCAGCGTCAGCCCGGTAGGGCCTACGAGCGTCTCCTTTGCTGTCTTGCTGTCGATGCTGTAGAGGTTGCCGTCGCTTGCCACACCGTATATTGTCTTGTCGGAAGTGACACCGAGAGCCACATAGTTCTTGGTCAGAGTGCCTATCGTGGTGCGCGTCATGGTGCTGTAGTCTATAACGCCAAGGTCAGTTGGTGTGTTCGTGGTGGTGTTGTAGAACTGTCCGTAAACCGTTCCGTCGGAAGCGACAGCCGTTTCCGTTGCTATGCACGATATGTCTGTGAGGGGTTCGTATGTTTCCTCTTCACCTGTCTCGGCATCAAAGACGAAGTGAGTGATGTACAGGTATCCGTCATTGATGTACCAGTTGACCGCATGGAACTTTCCTCCAACCATAGCTCCTCCGCCGTTGGCTGCGAAGTCATCGTTTTGCCACAGCATGGTGGTCGTAATGTCGCTCGTGGCATTGAAGGAATACAGCCCGTAGGACGTGAAGTCCCACAACTCAGAATACACGATGTTTCCGTAAAGCTCGCGCCCGTCGGGAGTGCGCAGCATCGGTGACTTGGCCGGCAATGCCTTGGCCGTCTTCCCTTTGGAAAGAGAGGTGAACTTGTTTTCTGTTTCACCCATGTTCTTCACTGAGAACAACGCCTTGTAGCGTTTTTCCAGTTCCATCCGCTTTGCCACCCGTTGCGACGGCAGCTGCTTCTGCTTCACTGCATGGCGCGAAGCAGCGTGAGGCACATACAAACCGTGCTGTGCTCCAGCCGTCAGCGGCAACAGCAATGCAACTGCCATTGCGAAAACAACGGCGAATGAGTTTCTTTTCATCATAAGCATCAATCTATTTTTACCTTAAAACGGCAGACTTGGAGTCAACAAGACAAGCCTTCGGGCAACGACAACACCGCCCTGCGCCTGCCTGCGTCAAAGTTTTCTTCACCTTAGTGCTGCCCAAAAAACATCAGGAGCCACCCTTAACGCACGGCAAAGATAGACAAAAATTCAAAAAGCTGGTGTCTTTTTGACGAAGAATGTGTAACACAGACAGACATTCAGCAACTTTCAGAGCCACCAAACAAGCTTTTTGTCACCGCCCTGCAACCGCTTCCACGATGGAAAAAGCCAGTTCTTACGGCCTAAGCCGCCCCTCTTTTATCGCCCGAAGTCGCCCTTTAGCGTGCGCTTTATGCGGCGTATGGCCTTGGCGAGAAACGAGTTTGTACGTGCGTAATACCTTACATAGGCCATGCGTGCCGCCTCGTTTTCCTCTATCGGACTGATTTTTTCCACAGAAAGCTCGCCCGTATACAGGTCGGAAGCATACAGATTGCCTCCGCCGCAGTTGGTTCCGCTGCCGTCGAAACCATCATTCTGCACCAGCGACCTCCCCACATTGAGCGAGAGAATGTCTGCCAGAAACAGGCTTGCATTCCACCTTATCGCCCACGAATTGTTCTTTCCTTCTATCTGGCGGCGCAACATACGTGTGTAACCGTAGCGTCCGTTGAAGTCGAAACGATAAGTCAGCCCACGCTCTTCCAGTTCTTTGAGCAGGGCAGAACCGTCAGGATTGAAGTGTTTCCACGCCCTTTTCCACGTGGCCCAGCCCCAGCTGCCTGTCCATTTGATAAGGAATGTGTCGGGCAGGGACGTGTCTTTCGTGAAGTCACACGCCTGTATGTGACCCACACGCGGTTCGTTTTCATACGTGTCAAGGGCGTTGTTCATAAATGAAAGGAAGCCCGGAGCAGTCACGAGGTCGTCTTCTAGCACTATCACCCGGCCGTAACGCTCCACAATCGTACCCACACCGTCTATCACATTGCGCGCCAATCCCCAGTTTTCCGTGCGTTCAACAATCTCCACACTCCTGAATCCGTCAATGCTGTGTATTATCCGTCTCACCCCGTCCACCGCATCTTGGTCGTCGGGAGTGCGTGCCGCATCGGAATAGACAAACAGTTGGCTGTCTGAAGCCCCATGATTACGCTTTAGTGCTTCAATGGTGTTGTACAGATGTGCTGGCCTGTTGTAAGCGAAAAGCAGTATCGGTGCGTGGTTCATCGTTATGTCTCCTTTCTTTTTATGCAAAGCCGAGTGCAGCCTGACTCATGCAAACGAGCGGCAAGAGAGCTTGCTCTCAATTGTCCGAGTGCAGCCTGCGTTATGCAAAGGCAGTGCAAACGAGGGCAATGAAAAGCTCGCTTTCAAATTGCCGAATGCAGCCTGCGTTATGCAAAGGCAGTGCAAACGAGGGCAATGAAAGCTTGCTTTCAAATTGCCGAATGCAGCCTGCGTTATGCAAAGTTAAGCAAATATTTTCATACGCCCGACATTCCCGTTCCGTAAAGCGGCGGTTCACGGCACAAAAACGAACGGTCTAAGATTGCCAACCCGACCGCTTCCGATACAAAGCCCGACGGTTTACTCCCTATCTCTAATATTTTTTGTACCTTTGGCTTGTCAAAGCCACTTGCTTCATCAGCATATCGTTACAAAAAAGCGTAGACACATGAAGATAAAAAAGAAAATCAAAGAACTGCTGTTGCTCCCGTTCAACGATGTAGGAAAGACTGTACAGTCGCTGGAGTTCTCCCAGCGCAAAGTCATGATTGACCAGAACATGCTCTTTTCTACAGAGCAAGGTGTCACCGTCGAAAAGTATTGTGACCATGACATAATCGTTTCGCTCACCACCTATGGGCGTCGCATCCGCAGTGTATATATGGCAATAGAGTCCATCATGGAGCAGACGATGAAGCCAAACCGCATCATTCTGTGGCTCGACCACTCGTTTGAAGGGAAACGTCTGCCGGAGTCCCTCAACAAACTTTGCAAGCGCGGATTGGAAATAGCCTATTGCAAAGACATCCGTTCCTACAAAAAGTTGGTACCTGCCTTATCAAAATACCCCGACGATGCCATCATAACCGTGGACGACGACGCCTTATATGATGTCAATATGCTGGAAAACCTCATCGTGCCTTATCTGGACAATCCCGATGCCATATACTGCAACAGAATGCACAAGATGACTTTTGACGGCAATGGAAAGCTGGCCCCCTACAACAAGTGGAAAGGGGCGTGCCACGAAAAAGGTCTCAGCAACCTCTATTTCCCCACCGGTGTCGGAGGAATTCTTTATCCGCCTCACTCTTTGGACGAGGAAGTAAGCAATGAAAAGGTGTTCATGGATATTTGTATGCACGCCGATGATGTCTGGTTTAAAGCCATGGCCCTCAAGAAAGGCACTCCGGTATGTCATGTGGAAACGATTCATCCCAACGGCAACGACTACATCGAAAACGAAGCGGTGCAGGACACAGCCCTGTGGTTGCTTAACTTGAGACAGTCGGCAAACGACAAGCAAATAGACGATGTATTCACAAAGTATGACCTGTACAAACTCTTGGAGAGTCATGCAGGACAAGGTTAAATTGGCCGACGGTGCAGACTTGACCGTACGACCGAGAAACTGACAACATGAAAAGAACTGGAACTTTTACGCTCGTGCCCTTTGGCGGACTGGCCAACAGGATGTATGCCATAGCCTCAGCCTACTGCACCTGCCAGGCAACTGGCAGCAAGCTTAGTGTGGTGTGGTTCAGAGAATGGGGAATGAAGGCCGACTACCTCAACATCTTTGAACCCTGGACAGAAGACAAGGCCACCATACGCAAGGCCAACCTTTGCGATTTTCTTGTGAACGACCGCCCACGCCGACGCAATCTATTTGTGCCTAAGCTCATACAAGGCATCGTTTACGACAGAAGGATATACGAGGACAGTGTATCACAACTGCGCGACGACGGTTTCGACTTTGCCGGATGGAGCCGCGGCAAACGGTGCTACATCGTCACGTGCGTCAGGTTCGTAAAGATTCCGACAGAGATTTGGCACCAACTGTTCCGTCCTGTGAAACCCGTAATGGATGCCGTTGAGACAAACAGCAAACAGTTTTCAGCCTACACCATAGGCATGCACATACGCCGGAGCGACAATCAGGCAGCCATAAAACAAAGCCCCACGCACCTCTTCATTGAGGCCGGCAAACAAGAACTCGCACAGCATCCGGATTTGAAGATATTTCTCGCAACCGACAGCGAGCAGGTGAAGCAGGAGATGAGAGAGGTTTTCGGCAACAGGATAATCACTTCCCTAACCCCGGCATCAAGGGAAAGTATCAGCGGAATACGTGACGGACTGGTAGACATGTACACCCTCTCACGCACAAACCACATCTACGGTTCATGGTTTAGCAGCTTTTCAAGACTGGCGGCAAGGATTGGCGGATGCGAACTGACTGTGCTCACTGTCAATGGGTGAGTTTGTCTCTCTTGCTCATATACCTTATATATTCTGTGCAGTACACGGGGAAGAGCAGGGCGCGCAGATTGTTGCGGAGGCAACGACGTTCACGGACATAGAACAGTTCGCTCTGGTGGCGCAGGCAGAACAATGACAGCCACAGAGTGCTCCACAGCGTGCCTTTGGCCTGTGCCTTCAGCATCCGCTTAGCCTTGGGCAAGTCAGAACAGCCGCCCTTTATGGCAGATAGGAAACGGAGGTTAAGCTCCGCACGGCGCATGAGTTCGGGTTTTAATTCAAAATACAGGCGGAACGACTGGTAGACCGTGCGCACCATATTACCCACAGTGTACCTGTTGTCCATAGGCTTTGCATAGGTTGCGGCATCGGCATGGCGACGCTGGTTCACTATCTTCTTGTCCACATACACCACACCGCCGTATGCAGCAGCGGTCAGGGCGAGTATCATATCGTATGTGCGGTTGGCGAAAAAGTCATCTACTTGTGGCATAAGATCCAAAAGCCGACGGCTGAACAACATGGTATGACCCGGAATTGGGTTGGCAAAGCACAACCGTACGAGCGTATAGTTGGGCACACGAGCATCGCTTCTCACCTCAACACCGCTTCCGTTTGCAAACGGCACAGTGCGCCCGAAACACAGCAGTTTGTCCTCATCACCTCCATGCCGTAGAGCTGCTATCTGGCTCTCCACCTTGTCCTTCTCCCATACATCGTCTTGGTCTGACAGGGCTATATAGTCGCCCGTGGCGCGCCTCATGGCCGAAAAGAAGTTGCGGCTGATGCCTTTGCCGGCCTCGTTGTGCCATGCCGTTACGTTGGAGTAACGGTTGGCGTAGTCGGAAAGTATGGCAAACGTGCCGTCGGTGGAGCCGTCGTCTTGCAGTATTATCTCGTGTATCGGATATGTCTGGGCTATTATGGAGTCTATCTGCTCCCTTATATACCGCTCGCCGTTGTATGTACACACCACAACCGACACCTTTTGAACTGTCGTTTCCTTGCCTTTTTCCATGTCTTGTCCTTATATATAATAATGTGTACTAAGTAGGTATTCAAAATTATTCGTACATAAGCATACATCAGCAAATGTCTATTGTAATATCAAATAATTTTTAACACCTACTTACCTGTGCAGTTTGCCCATGAGAAACTGCATAGCCTCATCAAATATCTTTACTTTCAGTATCTTCATCACGCCGAGATACATTGCGGCGGCCACCGCCACCTTGACGACAAACCGTACATAAAGGTTGTCGAAAGGCAGAACAGCTATCCACGCCACACCCATAGACAAGGCCGAAATGGCTGCAAACGGAGCAATGTCGCACAGTGCTGTAAACAGCCGCAAGCCCGTTTCCTTGCGCACAAAGTGCTGCCATACCATCACGTAAAGCACATTCAGAGCCACATAGCAACGTATCATCCACGCTATACCATAGTTATGGCTGAAGAATATGACGCACAGTTGCAGCAGACTTATGGTGATGGTGTTCCACATGAACACGTTTGACTTGCCTTTGCTCATCAGCAGATTTGAGTAGAGTGTTACAACAGGTGTGAAAGCCCACCACAGGCATAGCGTCTGCATGAGCGGCACACAGGGGAGCCACTTGTCGGTGATGGTTATCACGATGAACTCCTGCGCCACCAAGGCCAGTCCCGACAAGGTGGGGAACGACAGGAAAGCCGTGAAGCGAAGCATCTTGCGCAACACGTTGCACTGCCGAGCCTTGTCGTCGGCAACACTGGCCAATACGGGTTGCGCCACGCTACTTGCTGTGCCGCTTATGAAGTAGCTGGCTATGGAGCACCACTTGTTGGACTGGGTGAAATGGCCCACCTCGTTGACGGAGTAGAACTTGCCGAGAAGGGCAGACAGGAAGTTGTTGTTCACCTGTGTGAACACATTTGTCAGAAGCAGTTTGCTGCTGAAGGCAAACATTCCTCGCAACGGACGGAAGTTTATGCTGAGAGACGGCCTCCACTTGGAATAATACCAATAGGACACGTTCGTCACAGCCACATACACGAGGCTCTGTGTGGCCAGTCCCCAGTAGGCAAAGCCGCAGTAGGCCAGAGCAATGCCCACCACACCCGACACTATCAGAGCCGGCACTGTGGCCTTGGCGCGCTGCTTTACCATAAGGTTGCGAAACAGGTATGCATTGTGGGCGGTGGCTGTGCTGGAGAAAAGGAAACCGAGAAACACATAGCGCGCCAGAGGCGTCAGTTCGGGTTTGCCGTAGAATGCGGCTATCAGCGGAGCGCAAAGGAAAAGCACACAATACATGGTCAGACCGCAGAGGAAACTGAACCAGAACACTGCGTTGTAGTCTTCATGGTGCACCTCGCGCTTGTTGGCCAGAGCTGCCGTAAAACCACTTTCCTGCAATGTGCTGGCTATGGCGGTGAATATGGACAGCATGCCTATCATGCCGTAGTCGGAAGCGTCGAGCAACCGGGCGAGCACAATACCGAAGAGCAGACTGCACACCTGCACCATGCCATTGCTTATGCCGCCCCAAAACAGACCTTTGGCGGTCTTTTCCTTGAGAGATTCCATCGGTCGGATAGTGTTAGGAAGATATTCAAAATATCCGTATATATTTACGGGTCAGCAGGCTCCTATTATACTTTGACATCCATATCAAATGATTCTGAACACCTGCTTACTGGCCGCAAGATTACTATTTATTCACTGTCTTGCTGAATGGTTACGTGGATGCAAAGTTACAAAGAAACTATTAAAAAGAATGGACATTGCCATACAACCATACCAAATGTATCGCTTTTCACTATAATCTTGGTTCTATAAATTAGTTCTTTCTCTTAGGAGAAATCTCCGTTCCGTTGTTCGGAACGTGCGTTCCGTAGTTTGGAACGTGCGTTCCGAACAACGGAATGTGCGTTCCGTAGTTCGGAACGGAACTTTTAGTTAGGCAAAAACACAACTTCTATTAGGCAAATGCAAAATCACACCAAGGTTTGATGCATTGTCGTGCACCTACCGCTGAACAGTTGCAAAAGGTTTAGTGGCTGCGAAATGATGCCCGGAAGCCACGTTAGGGACTTGCAGACGGGGGTTGCTTGGCGTATTCAGAGGGACGCAAGCGCATACACCTTTATTATATTACATGACATTTTGGAGTCTTCCGCCACATACGTCAAAATAGGGCGACCGTCTTCACAGACAGTCGCCCCCGTTTCCTTGCGGCCGTACGGTCTCTCTTGACCGCCGTTGCCGCACAAATTCATCTATTAAGTAAAATCATTATGATTCTTGTTTTACTCCTCGTCGTCGGCCCAGAAGTCCATTCCCGTGTGGCCCTTTGCGCCCACGGCATCGTCGGACTCAAGGCTTTTGGTGGTGTCTATGCCCACACTGAACTGTGATCCTGCCATTATTGCACACTCGTTTTCGAGTACTGTTGCCACAGTCTGTGGCTTAATATATGTTCTTTTCATGTCGTTACTGTTTTAAAATTGGTTCATGTCTTTTTGTTGTCTTTGTCACTTACTTCACAATCACCTTCTTGCCGTTGTGGATGTAGAGACCCTTTGCCGGTTTCAGCGTCTTCACGCCTTGCAGAGTGTAGTATGCGCCGTCGGCCTCAGCTGTCTTCACAGCAGAACTGATGCCCGTTATGTCGCCGTTATTGAACATGATGTTGAGCGCAGTCTGCTTTGCTCCGTCGGCAGGAGCGGCCAGATAAGCCTTGTTGCCCGACAGGGTAATGCCGCCTTTGAGCACTCCGAACTTAGCCTCGCCTTTCACCAGAGCATAGTATGTTCCTGTTGTAGGCACAGTAGCGTTAGCCTCAACCGATGTGGGAATAAGTTCGTTGCCAGAGAAGTCAGTATCAGCACCGGCTGTGATATTCTCATCATCAACCTCTTCCTTCAAGATAACACCAGTATTGGCAGGAATAGTGCTTGTCTCAACCCTTGTCAACACCACATTGTTGCCACTAACCTTTGCTTTATATACGCTCACGCCTTCGGGGACATCAGTTTGGGCTGCACACGAGAACGAGGCGAGCTGGAGAGAGGACACATCGCTGTTAATTGGCTTATAAACGTTGACTTTGCTCAGCACTGTAGAGTTTATGATGCCGTTATATGTATAGTCATCGTCGGTTATTTCAACACATTCTGTTGTGGAAGATGGACCAGCTCCAATAAACTCCACGATGTATGTATTCAGTCCTTTCACGCCAAACGGTGTTGACTTACCGCCTGAAAGGTTGTTTCCAATTCCATATCCGAAAAGGAGATATGATGATTGAGGTATTTCCAGATAGTCCTTTGTGGTATTGGATGTGCTCTGTGCCTTGTAGTAAGCCTCGCCACCGTTTGATGTCAAGTCAGAGTTCATTCCACCTGTCTTGCTCCAGTTTGACCAACGGCCTGTGTTGTCTGAAACAGCCCAATCACTACCCAAGACTTCAGTGAGATTTGAGGCAGATACAGTAGTGAAGTCTAACGACTTGCTTGCCACAGTCTCAAAATTAACATTGGCAAATGTGTATGTAGCGACAGAGCTTTCGTAACCGTCTGCAGCAGCAGTGGCAGTGAACACTCCTGCTTCTGACACCGTGTAAGGAATAGAAGTTACGGCCGTTGCGGTTCCATTATTTGGCGTAAATGTATATTTCACCGTTGCGGTTGGCGAGCACAATACACTTGAATTGTCGATGGATGCAGATATTGTCGGAGAGTAAATACCATCATTCGATGCCAAACCAATGCTAAAGACAGCCTTGTTGAGGGCAACTGCTGTTCCTGCCTCAACTTTCGACTCTGAAATCACAGAAGTCTTTCCACTTGAAGAAATTGTAATGGCTTTTATCGTTTTTGTTTCTTCAATCTCGAAAGCCTCACTATATTCCGTAGATTCCGCAGTTGGGTCTGTACCGTCAAGAGTGTAGTAGGTTTTCGTCGTGTTGTCTGATACAGATGACGTTCCCGGAGTAATCGTAACTTCACGGTTATTTCCTGAAACCTTTGTTATTGCAATGGCCGGGGCAGTTACGGCCTCTACGTCCGACTCGATTGTCACTTTCTGAATACCGCAATAAGCGCCCAAAAGATCCAGATTGCCATCAGCAGACATCGTTATTGTAGAAGTGGTTGCTGTCTTGTTTTTTGAAGCCTTAAAAACAACATCGTCAACTGCTTTATCTTCCACGTTGTCGCTTAACAGTGTGAGAGAACCGTTGTAAACAGTAAAAGAGACCTTGTCACCTTTCAAAAGCCCTTTCACCGACATTGTCGATTTAGCAGCATCTGCCGCGGCGTTCCAGTTTACTCCGTAGTCAGTACCTCTATACCACCAGCCTTTGTTCTTGTTATCGCTTCCTGAACATGCACTGAAATAAAAGATGCCGCCGAACTCTGGGTTGGTCGCCTGATAAACCGTAATGTCATTGGCCGCTGCATAAGAGTCAGTCCCAATTGCAAATGTACCGGTAAGAGTTGTAAATGTGTAAGTCGTGGTACCTGCCCACGCTGTCTGCACTGCCCCAACGAGAATCGCGATAATCGCAAGGGCTGTTTTTAGTAGATTTCTCTTCATGATTTTGTTTTTTATAGTTAATAGATAATGTTGTTTAAAAATATCATTTTGTCAAGCGGAGGAATTGTGCGTGCGTTGATGGAACCGCACAATCTCGCCGGGGCGCGGCGAGGACGCACGCGCCTACTATATGGCTGTAGAGATTATGGCACATGAGTCGGAATGGCACGAGGGCATCGTACTTCCTATGCGCAATGACATCTGTCAGCGCACTATGCACAATAAGGTATAGAGACCTTACAGCACCTGTCAAGATGCCGTATATAATAATGTATAGGGATTGAGAAGCAAAGGTTTGTGAACAGGAAGCTGCCGAAGCGTGGGTGCAAGAGTATTGCTGACCACATAAAAGGTCAGTGCCTACCCCCCCCCGATGGGTTTTCGCAAGGCTAATGCGCCATGCGTTGAGTGCGTTGACAGCAGTTCTTCCTATCATCATCACTTTTACTTCAGATTGTTGCGTTTTAATAAGATTGAGTTTAGTAGTTCATTTCCGTGCTTGCAAATGTATCGCTTTATTATGTTAAATCCAAATATTTGCTCTATTCTTTTGCAGTTTTCGTCTAAAATGATGCATTTTTACAATCTTTTTCTACAGAAAGACAAAATAAAGGGGTGTACTGCTGACTGTTTTGCACATCCCGGTTTCTTCATGTGCGCCATTTTCAAAGCCCAGTATGCGGGAGTGCTTAAAGTGAATGGTACGAGGATGCAGCATCCTCGTGACGGCTATTCTGCGTTAGCCCCTAAAACAGTTAGAGGGGACACACCGTTTCGGCATGTCCCCTCGTTAAGTACGCCTGCAGGGGGTCGAACCCTGGACACCCTGATTAAGAGTCAGGTGCTCTACCAACTGAGCTACAAGCGCATCCTTTGCTATTTTGCGAGTGCAAAGGTACGCCTTTTATTTTGTTCCGCCAAACTTTTCGGCTTCTTTCTTTGATTTAGCTTCGCATTTGGTTGGATTTTGGGATGTATTAATGAGGTGCGGCCTCTTCGAGGCCAAATATGCATTCTCCAATTCTTGACATTGTTTTCGTCCTGGATGCCTTCGGGATGCGTTCGGGATGCGATTTTAGTAGGCGTTTAGCTGCTTGCGTAGTAGGTGCGGTGTCCTCACCGCCACCCTTCGTGCTCATGCAGCATATTTCCTCTATCTTGTCCCACGCCACCGTTTGGCTTCCTTTCGCCTTTAGCGAGCAATTTTGCGCGAGGGGTACGCTGAGGACACCGCACCTACTAAGTTTGCCATTGTATTAGGAAGTCTGGCGTTTTTCTTCATGTCCCAAACTCGCAATTTGCCCCAAATCAACTACCTTTGCAAAAACAAAACCATTTGACATGAACGGACTTAAGATAGCTTTCGTAAAGCAAGAGGTGTATCAGGACCTGTACGTATGCCCTGTTACGGAGAAAGATCCGGCAGCCATACTGTTCTCTTCCATGGGACGGGTAGGCCCGATAGCTCTTATGAGCGACCTTGGCGCAGACTTCTACATAGTAAAGGAGGAGGCCGACTTTGAAACTCAGATATACAGAAAGGTGATTCCCCACATAGCCAAGCACCTGTATCTGCTCAAGACACAGACGCTCGACAAGATACCTGGGCAGGAGTTCAAACGGCCGGGCAGTCCGTTTCCCAACGGAAAGTTTGCCGTGGCGTGCGACGATGTGGACTGGGGATCATACGACATCGTTGTCTCTGTCAACGTCAGTCTGCCCGAACGCACGGTAAGAAAGTATCCGCAGACGCTGTTCTGCTACATGATTGGCGAAGCCAACCTGTGTACCAAGGCTGTGCATTTCGGCTACGACGCTACACTAAACCAGATGGCCCGCGGCATTGTGGCCAAGCGTTGCGGTGTGGTGGACTTCCCATACACCTTCGTGGATGCCATGACTCTGGAGGACATTCTGCGCCACAGGCTCGGCAGGGAGTCGCGGCGCGAAGGCGTGTTCATGGAGATAAACTCCACAAAGGAGCGTCCCGTGACCAAAGTGCCGGAGCATTTCCGTCCGTTGGAGGCAGCAGGACAGCGCATAATACTGCACAAACAAAAGATAGAGGACAACCTCACGGCCATCTATGACTCGAAGTATTTTGTGAAGATGGGCGGGCGCACCATACGCGGCAACTCTGTGGCAGAGGCGGTATCGCTGGGTTCGCTGGCCATAATGGACAAGTCGCAGGTGATACACCACGAGCTGATAATAGAAGAGTGCGACGTGAAGACCATGGACGACACGGTAAGACTGATAAACCGACTGGAAAACGATCCGGAGGAGTACCGCCGGTTGGTGGCAAAGCAACGTGCCGTGCTGCACAAGTACTTCTTTGAGGATCCGATGCAGTCGCTGAAGAACTGTCTGGACGACAAGCGCAGCCGCCAAACGCAAAAGAAATACACATGGGCGGACCGCTTGCGCGACCGCATGGCGTTCATCCGCATAAAGTGACAAGGACTATGGAGACGGTTAAATGCTCTCAAAAGCCTCAGCGCGAGGAAGGGATAGACTGGCTGAAGTGCCTGTTCATAGTGCTCATGGTGGTGTTTCACCTTGCCTACATAGGCGACAAGTACCCGTATGCCAAGGAGATAGTGTATACATTCCACATGAGCGGTTTCCTCGTGATAACGGGTTTTCTGGCCAAGACCTATTGTAACGAGGGAGGAACGGCAAAGTTCCTGCGCACGCTTGGCTGGCTTTTCCTTCCCTATGCTGTGATGGAAGCTCTGTATGTGGGTGCATCGGCGGTGCTGCCCGTGCGCGGCGGCGTAAGCGAACTGTCAGTTGGAGTGTTCTTGGACAAAGTGTTGCTCCACCCGATAGGCCCCTACTGGTACCTGCACACGATGATTTTGTGCTACGCGGTAAACCATTTTGCCGCCAAAGCCTTGCCGCAGTGCATCGGTACGGTGGCGTTTCTTGCTACAGTAGGCACCGTGTTCTACCTCCTCGACGCCCTGGCCGGCATCCTTTCCTTTGGCAATGCCATCTACTTCATGGCCGGTTTGCTCATCAGACGCAGCGGTTTGCGCTTTGCAGACGTGTTCCGTCCGTCAATAGTAGCGGCTGTTCCGCTCGCCATACTGTGCTGCTTCGAGGCCAATCTCAACCGCGCAACGCTTGCCGGTGTGGCCATTACCTATCTTGTTTCAGCGGTTGCGCTTTCGCTGGTGCACTTTTCGCCGCAGCCAGTACGTCGGGTTGCACTCTACATCGGGGCGAACACGCTGCCCATACTGCTCTTCTCTCCGCTGTTCACCATGGCGGCCAAGCCCCTCGTAAAGCCTCTTTCGTTCGACCCGACCGGCCTTTTGTTCCTCATCGTGGCCACTACGCTGGCCGTAACAGGCAGTCTCGCCATAGCCTATGCGATGGACAGGCTGCGCCTCTCGCCGCTCTTCTGCGGACGAAACCTGCTCAGGAGCATAAGCTAAAACAGGAGAAAGCGGCTGAAAACAAAGGCTTCAGATACGGCAAACGCCCACCTTCCTCATTGGAAAGTGGGCGTTTGGCGTTTATGGGAGATTGCATCTGCGCAGAGAAAACCGTGCAGATGCAATACTGAAATCTATGCTTAACACACCTTGCTTCCGGGCTTCACGTCGCGCAGAATGGAGGTTACGCTCAGGTTGCCGTCGAAGTTTTCGGCCGAAAGGATCATGCCCTGGCTCTCTATGCCCATCAGTTTGCGCGGCGCAAGGTTGGCAATAAAGAGCACGTCCTTGCCTATAAGTTCCTCCGGGGCATAGAACTTGGCAATGCCACTCACGATGGTACGGTCGTTGCCCGAACCGTCGTCGATGGTGAACTTGAGCAGTTTGTTGGCCTTCTTCACTTTTTCGCAGTTCTTGATGTGGCCTACGCGGATGTCCAACTTCTCGAAGTCGGAGAAGTCAACGGTGGGCTTTATAGGCTCAGCCTTATAGGATGCGGCCTCATTGGCACGCTTTGTGTCCTCCAGCTTTTGCAGTTGACGATTGATAGCCTCGTCTTCAATCTTCTCGAACAGCAGTTCCGGCTCGGCCAACTGGTGACCCGGCCTGAGCAAGTCGGTAGACCCGAGTTGTGCCCAGTCGAACTCCTCGATGTTGATGAGCCGCCTTAGCTTTGCGCTGCTGAACGGCAGGAACGGTTCGAAGGCTATTGCAAGGTTGGCAACGAGCTGCAAAGAGATGTAGAGTATGGTCTCCACACGCTTGGGGTCGGTCTTCCACACCTTCCAAGGCTCGCACTCGGTGATGTAACGGTTGCCTATGCGGGCAAGGTTCATTGCCTCCTTCTGCGCGTCACGGAACTTGAACACATCCAAAAGTTCCTCTACCTTGCGCTTAACGTCCTTGAACTCGTCGAGAGCCTGACGGTCGGTGTCGTTCAACTCGCCGCATTGCGGCACTACACCGCCCCAATACTTCTTGGTGAGCTGCAAGGCACGGTTGACAAAGTTGCCGTATACGGACACAAGCTCGTTGTTGTTGTGGTCCTGGAAGTCGCGCCACGTGAAGTTGTTGTCCTTTGTTTCAGGAGCATTGGCCGTGAGCACATAGCGCAGCACGTCCTGCTTGCCGGGGAAGTCAACGAGATACTCGTGCAACCATACCGCCCAGTTGCGCGAAGTGCTTATCTTGTCGTTCTCAAGGTTGAGGAACTCGTTGGCCGGAACATTGTCGGGCAGTATGTAACCGCCGTGAGCCTTGAGCATAACGGGGAACACGATGCAGTGGAACACGATGTTGTCCTTGCCTATGAAGTGTACAAGGCGTGTCTCGGGGTCTTTCCACCAAGCCTCCCACGTGTCGGGAAGCAGCTCTTTCGTGTTGCTTATGTAGCCTATGGGTGCGTCAAACCACACGTAGAGCACCTTTCCGTCGGCCCCCTCCACAGGCACCGGGATGCCCCAATCGAGGTCTCGCGTCATGGCACGCGGCTGGAGATCCATGTCAAGCCAGCTCTTGCACTGTCCATAGACGTTGGGTCTCCACTCCTTATGGCCGTCGAGAATCCACTGTTTGAGCCAGTCCTGATACTCATTAAGTGGCAAATACCAGTTCTTGGTGGTGCGCCTTACGGGCTTCGAGCCGCTTATTGCGCTCTGCGGGTTGATGAGTTCCGTGGGGTCAAGTTCGCTTCCGCACTTCTCGCACTGGTCACCGTAAGCCTTTGGATTGTGGCAATGGGGACACTCACCAGTGATGTAACGGTCGGCAAGAAACTGGTGGGCTTCCTCGTCGTAGTACTGCTCGCTCTCCTTTTCGAGCAGTTTGCCCTCGTCATACAGTTTCTTGAAGAAGTCAGACGCCAGTTTGTTGTGGGTCTCGGAGGTGGTACGACTGTAAATATCGAACGAGATGCCAAAGTCCTCGAAGCTCTTTTTAATCATCGAGTGGTAACGGTCAACCACGTCTTGCGGCGTGATGCCCTCCTTTTTAGCCCTGATTGTGATTGGCACGCCGTGCTCGTCGCTGCCGCCGATGAACAGAACATCCTGCTTCTTCAAGCGAAGATAGCGCACGTAAATGTCGGCCGGCACATACACTCCGGCCAAATGGCCTATGTGGACACCACCGTTGGCGTATGGCAGAGCCGCCGTCACGGTAGTGCGCTTAAACTTTTTGTCTTCCATTGTGTAGTGGTAAGTAGGTATTCAAAATTATTCGTATATATTTATTGGTCAGCAGGTGTCTATTATACTTTGACATGTCTCTGCGCTTTCTTTTTGCCTGTGTGCCCGGCTTTCATCGGTCGTGTAGCCCGCCACACTCCCTCTTCAATCCGAACACACAGTCAAAAAAAAATAAAGTGCATATCCATATCAAATAATTTTGAACACCTACTTATTGTTTTTTTCGTTATGACTGCAAAGGTAGCACAAATTCAGCGTATTGCAAAATTTAGGCTTCCCCG
Organism: Bacteroidaceae bacterium; assembly: GCA_963590865.1. Classification (GTDB taxonomy): domain Bacteria; phylum Bacteroidota; class Bacteroidia; order Bacteroidales; family Bacteroidaceae; genus Prevotella. The sequence continues at coordinate 23,117 of CAVAQY010000026.1, forward strand.
TTGGGGGAGACGGGCAATGAACTTAGTGACGCAAAATAATAATATGGAACTATTCACGCCATCACTTATGGCAAAAGACGTTACAGTTTTATGGCAAGATCCGTTTCCGATTACTCGGAAAACAGCACTTGCACCACTGTCTGCCCTACAGCCTGCAACGCATTGCGGTCAATATTGTCCATAGTGTCGCTTATGGTGTGCCAAGTAGGACCGAAACTGCTTTGCTGGCAGTCGGGATAGAACGGGATAATATCCACCGTGGGAATACCTGCCACCTCGTTTACAGGCACATGGTCGTCGGTTATCATGCCACCATCGGTTGTCGGGAAATAACTACCGTAGCCCACTGTCTGTGCAGCCGCCCATACCTTGTCGACAACACTCTGCGCAAACTGACGGGAGTTCAGCTCCTGATAGAACTGTGAACCCTGGCCGCCCACCATGTCGAGCAGTATTCCGAAACGTGCACTATAACTTGGCTTGTGCGGATGACTTGCCCAATAGTTGGCTCCCAATGCCCAGGTATTGCTGTCGTCCTGCTTGTCGCTCCATTGCGGCGTGCCCCAGTCTTCAGCGTCAAAGCATACGAAGTCTACACCGATATTCAACGTGTCGTTTGCGACCAACAGACGGGCTATCTCCAGCATCACCGCCACTCCACTTGCGCCATCGTTGGCTGCCATGACGGGCTTCTTCCAGTTGGCACTGTCAGGGTCATTGTCTGCCCAAGGACGACTGTCCCAGTGGGCACACAGAAGTATGCGGTCGGAAAGTTCCGGCTTGTAGCTCGCAATGATGTTGGTGCATTGCAGTTTCGTGCCGTCCCAGCCGCTGAGCGTGGCTTTCTGCTCGGTCACTTCAAGACCATACTGTCTAAACTTGGCCACTATCCACTCTCCACAACGGTCGTGAGCCTCGCTATTCATAGTCCTTGGCCCGAACGAGCACTGTGCTTCACAGAATGCATAAGCACTGTCGGCACTGAATGTTGGACCTACGGGCTGTGTGGTCTCGCCGTTGGCCGCCCCTGTTTTCTTAGAGTTGCCACAGGCCATGAACAGCATGGCTATTGCAAAGAGTATTGTTGCGTGTATTCTCATAATGGTTGTTTGTGTGGGATTTAAGTTGTCTCCGTCATACATTTTTAGTGCCTTGCACCTGAGCCATGACGCGCATAAAGTTTCCGCCCCAAATCTTCTGTATGTCTTCCTCACTATATCGTTTGGCAAGTAGCATCCGTGTGAAGTTGATTATCTCCGACGAGTCGTTGAAGCCACGAACGCCGCCGTCACCGTCAAAGTCGGTGCCTATGCCCACATGTTCGATGCCCATTATGCGTATGGAATGTTCAAGGTGGGCGATGGCGTCAAGCACAGTTGCCTCGCCGTCGCTGCACAGGAAGCCATGGTAGATAGTGGTCTGGGCAACGCCGCCGGCCTTTGCCAAAGCGCGCATCTGGTCGTCCGTAAGGTTGCGGGGATGGTCACATAGGGAGCGTGAACTGCTGTGGCTGCACACTATCGGTTGCGTGCTGATGTCCAAAGCGTCGTAAAAACTCTTCTCGCCGGCATGGCTGAGGTCAACCATTATGCCACACCGGTTCATTTCCCGTATTACTTCCGCTCCGAAACGGCTAACGCCATTGTGCGTGTTGCAGCCCCTTGCACTATCGCAAATGTCATTGTCGCCATTATGACACAGTGTTATGTAGACTACGCCTCGCTGGGCGAAGTGCTTTACGTTGGACAGATTGCCGTTGAGGGCGAGTCCGTTTTCTATGCCCAGCATTATTGATTTGCGGCCGTGACGCTTGTCTTCATACAGATCGGATGGGGTACGGGCTATGCTGACGTAGTCCTTATTGGCTTCCACCATATCTTCTATCTTGTCGAAGATGAGGTCTGCGTATTCCGTAGGCCCTGCTACAGGGAAGTCAACCTTAGAAGGGAAAGTCTCTCCGGGCTTAGGTTGCGGCAGATAGGCCACCATTATCGTAGCGTTTTGCCGTCCCTCGGCCATCTTGTGCAGGTCAACCTTTATCCGTCGGTCGCGGCTTCCGAAGTCAACGCCCTGCGGAAAGAACATTGGAGTGTCGCAGTGGGTGTCAAGCACAAGCAGTTTGTCGTGCAACCGATTGGCCTGCCGGAAGTGAGCAGACTGCTTCACGAGCCACTGAAACAGCGGAAGTCCGCCGTCCAGACATTCAGGATGCCACTGCACTCCCATGATTGACTTGAACTCACGGCTCTCAATCGCCTCAATGAAACCGTCGGCTGACGTAGCCGTAGCCTTGAATTTCTCACCCGTCTCGGCCACAACTTGATGATGAAACGAGTTTACGGCAATGGTGTTCGTGCCGTATATGGAGTGAAGAATGGTGTCGCTCGCAATATTGACGGTATGAGTAGGCTCGTTTCGGTCGGCATCCTGGATGTGCTTTACCGTGGCCTTAGGCTCGATGTCCTGTTCCACCCTACCGCCGAGAGCCATCGCCAGCGTCTGTATGCCGCGGCAGATGCCGAGCATGGGTATCTGCCTGTTGTAGGCCAGACGGGTGATTAGCAGTTCGGGGAGGTCGCGCTCGCGGTTGATGGAGTGCAACTTTGGTGAGGGTTCTTCACCGCAATAAAGGGGATTGAAGTCACCTCCGCCGCTTAGCACCAATCCGTCTATGCGGCTGAGGGTATTGATTATTGCGTCGGTATCAGCCAGCGGGGGTATTATAACAGGTACGCCTCCGGCCTTGACCACCGACTTATAATAAGTTTCAGCGAGCTTACATTCAAGTCCACCGTAGTTGCCCGTAATGCCTATTACCGGTTTCTCCGTGGCTTCAGGAAACGAGGCATACACGCCATCGAGACGTTTTTGCCAATCGAAAAGCTCCATACGTATGTGGTTATTCCTTGTCTGTCTTGACCGGTATCTCGCGTTTTATGCTCTGCTCGAGCGAAATAAGCGTCTCCGTAGCCACCACTCCCGGTATGTCCTGCAACTGTCCGTTGAGCAAATCCATGAGTTGTTCGTTGTCACGGGCGTAGAGTTTCACAAGCATGGTGTAGGGTCCGGTGGTGAAATGGCACTCCACAATCTCAGGAATGTGCCACAACCGCTCCACAACGTCCTTATACATACTACCCCTTTCAAGCGTTATGCCCACATAGGTACATGTGGAATAACCCAGACTTTTGGGGTTTACATCAAAACCGCTGCCCATTATCACTCCACCTTCTATCAGGTGTTGCACTCTTTGGTGTATGGCTGCGCGCGACACTCCGCACTCCGCCGCTACGTCTTTAAAAGGTATTCGGGCGTTCTTCGACAGGATGCTGAGTATCTTTTTGTCGAGATTGTCTATCTTCTCCATATATCTACTTTTCGTTATTAGTGTTTTTCCAGCATTTACATATTGTAAAGCAAAAGTAGTCATTTCCCCCGTAACAGACAACAATACCGCATGTTAATTTTGCAAAATGCTGCACAATGGTTGTCAATTTGCCCCATTTTGAACACAAAAGAACGGCGCACAAGAGAGTTTGAGCCACTCCTGTGCGCCATACTGTTGTTGAGTTTTAGGCATTAAATCCGTCTTTATTTCTTTGCGGCTGCCTTCTTGGCTGCCTTGAGTGCCTTCTTTGCAGCAGCCTTGGTTGAAGCCACTGTGCCGGAAGCCTTTGCATCAGACTTGTCGGTTGCTTCAGACTTCTTGGTTGAGTTTGCTATACCTACAAGCTCTACGTCGAATATCAGTGCGCTGAACGGCTTGATCTGACCTGCATTGCGGTCGCCGTAAGCGAGGTTGTAGGGAATGAAGAGCTGCCACTTGCTGCCCACAGGCATCATGGTCAGAGCCTCTGTCCAACCTTTTATCACCTGCGAAGGACTGAACACGGCAGGCTTGGAGCCGTGCTTGCTGGAGCTGTCGAACACAGTTCCGTCAACGAGACGGCCTTCATAGTTCACTTCCACACGGTCTTTGGCTGTAGGAACCGCACCGTCACCCTTCACGAGCACCTTGTATTGCAGTCCGCTGGGCAACGTTACAACGCTGTCTTTCTTTGCGTTTTCGGCCAGGAACTGCTCTCCAGCCGTGCGGTTTGCACCATACAGTTTCTCGTCCTTTGCCTTGCGATTGCTCTCACGCAGGTCTTTGAACAAAGCCTCTGCACTGCCCACTGTAAAATTGGCTGTATCGTTTGCGAGCGCATCGGTAAAGCCTCTGTACACGAGGTTCTCCTCTACTGAGTCAGGAGTGTCGGTAAATTCAGTCTTCATTCCCTTGAGCATCTGTCCCTTGAGCCGTGATGCTATGTTCAAACCCACGGCATACGCCTTCTGTTTGGGATCATCGCCCTTCTCAATCATCTCGTTGAAGCCGCGCAGGAAGTCGGCCATATAGGCAGTGTCCACACCTTCCGACTGCACGAGATAAGGTATGAGTCCGTTTGTCATGCTCATTCCGGCCACATAACTCAGTGTGTCCGATGAGGTTTTCAGCTGTACAGGCATCACCACAGCCTTTGTTTCTGTCTTCTTTTTCTTTGGGGCGGCAACGGCTGTGCTCAGCACAGAAGATGCCATAACCGCAACAGCAATCAATGCTAATTTTTTCATAATACTATATTTTCATTAACGGCAGAGGCGGATGTTTCCTATCCGCCCCTTTGCCTGTTGTTGTACTTCTGTTTACTTCTCGTTTGCAGAAATCAGTTCTATCTTGAATATCAGCGTAGAGAAAGGCTTGATCTGACCCTGCTCGCGGTCGCCGTAAGCCAGTTCCTGGGGAATATACACTTCCCATACAGATCCGGCAGGCATACGCACGAGAGCTTCCGTCCAACCTTTTATCACCTGATTGCAACGAAGCTTGAGAGGATTCTTGTTCTTGTAAGAGCTGTCGAACACATTTCCGTCAATTGTGCGGCCTTCATAGTTTACCTTAACCCATGATGTGTCAGCAGGAATAGGACCGTTGCCTTCCTTGATCACCTTGTATTGCACTCCGCTGGGCAGCGTTACCACACCCTCTTTCTTCTTGTTTTCTGCGAGGAAAGCCTCACCTTTCTTCTTGTTGTCACCGTATTTGGCTTCCATAGCCTTCTGGCGTATCTCAGCCATCTTGGCCTGAGCCGCAGTCTGGGCCTGTTCGGGAGTCATGATTCCCTTCTTGCCGGTAGTGCCGCTCACGAAACCTGCCATGAAGTTCTTGAGAGAAATGGTCTTGGTAGAGTCGTCACCGAACACCTGCATGTTGATTCCCTTAACCATCTGCTGTGAAATCTGCTGACCTATCTGCACACCTGCATAGTAGGCTGCCTTCTTCTTGTCGTCACCGGCGTTGGCTCCCTCATTCAATCCCTTGATGAACTGATCCATGTATGTGGTGTCTATACCGAGACCGTTTACGAGATAGTCCTTGAGACCCTGCGATTGTGCCATACCTATTGCATAGCTCATTGAGTCGATGTCACTCTTCAGGTCGGCCTTGGGAGTGGAGTTGCCGCACGAAACCATTGATGCTGCGGCGATAGCCGTTGCGGCTACGAATGTCAGTTTCTTCATTTTTATGTTTTGTTTTTGTTCTTTTCTTTTGTTTTACCGATTGTTGCTGTCGGCTATTACACCACTTCGATAAGCTCCACGTCAAACACCAATGTTGAGTACGGCGGTATCGAAGCTCCTGCACCTGAAGCTCCATAGCCCAATATGTAAGGTATGAAGAAGCGATATTTGGATCCTTCAGTCATAAGCTGCAGACCTTCAGTCCAGCCAGCAATGACCTGCTGAAGGCCGAACACAGCCGGCTCACCGCGCTGAACGCTGCTGTCAAACAGGGTGCCGTCAATCAGGAAACCCTCATAGTGGCACTTCACTTTGTCCTTGGCTGTAGGTCTCTTGCCGTTGCCCTCTTTGAGCACTTTGTATTGCAGTCCGCTGGCAGTCGTCTTCACGCCTTCCTTCTGTGCGTTGTCGGCCAGATATTTTTCTCCTGCCTCTTTCGCGGCCTTGCCCTTCTCGGCACGCTCAGCGTTGAGTTTCTCTTCCTGCTTTGCAAAGAAGTCTTGCACTATGGTTTGCGCCTCACTGTGGGTCATTTGCAGTTTGTCGCCGTTGAGCACGTCCTTTATCGACTGTGCAAAATCATCAACGTTCAGGCCATTAGCACCCATTTGCGCCAGCTGCTGCCCGATGCCCAGGCCTAAAGCATAGCTCAGTTTGTCCATTTTTGTCTATGTATTAATATTAATGTGTTGTGCAATAAAAGCGTGCAAAGATACTTATTTTATCCGACTATGCTAATTCATTTCCATAAAAATCACTATTTTTGTGCATTATTAAAAGGTACATACATAGGCTAAAAACATGGATATGAAGAAGATAGTATTGCTCACCGGAGCCGGAATGTCGGCAGAGAGCGGACTCAGTACATTCCGCGATGCAGGAGGTTTGTGGGACAACTATCCCGTTCAGCAAGTGGCTTCTCACGAAGGATGGCTGGCCGACCCCACGCTTGTCACCGAGTTTTACAATGCGCGGCGGCGTGAACTGCTCAAGGCAAACCCCAATGAAGGCCACAAACTTGTGGCTTCGCTGGAAGAGAAGTACAACGTTACGGTGGTGACCCAGAACGTTGACAACCTGCACGAGCGTGCCGGCTCGTCGAAAGTAATACACCTGCACGGCGAGCTGATGAAGGTTTGCTCCAGCAACGACCCCGACAACCCTCGATGGCAACAGACGCTGACAACCGACAACTGCGAGGTTGCGCCTGGGACAAAGGCCGGCGACGGTTCGCTGATGCGCCCCTTTATCGTCTTCTTCGGCGAGGCCGTACCCATGATGGAGGCAGCTGCTCGCGAAGCCATGGAGGCCGACGTGTTCATAATCATCGGAACGTCGTTGAATGTCTATCCAGCTGCCGGACTCGTGCAGTATGTCAAGCCTGGCGTTCCCGTCTATTTGATAGACCCGAACCACGTGGTAGCCGCCGGACGCCACGACATCAAGCACATACAAAAGGGTGCGTCAGAGGGAATGAAAGAGCTGATTGCGACTCTCTGAACACCTACTTCCCATCCGCAAAAGCATGGAAAATCAGGCAACTTTCGCATCGTAACCAGCCCACCTGTCGGGCACAAGGGGCATCTTTGGGAGCTTTTCCTTTGCCGTTCGGGCTAATTGCACTAACTTTGTGGCACACAAAAACAACGGACAATCATGCAGGAAACACGACAGAACAGAATAGCAAGACTACTACAAAAGGAGCTTAGCCTGATATTCCAGCAGCAGACAAGAGCCACCCACGGGGTGATGGTCAGCGTGACACGCGTCAGAATATCGCCCGACCTGAGCATCTGCACGGCATATCTCAGCATCTTCCCCAGCGCGAAGGGCGAGGAAATACTGAAGAACATATCGGCAAGCGAGAAGACCATACGCTACGAACTGGGCACACGGGTGCGCCACCAGTTGCGCATCATACCCGAGCTGCGTTTCTTCATCGACGATTCATTGGACTACATCGAGCACATCGACGAACTTTTGAAGAAGAAATGAACTTCCCCTTCTACATCGCAAGGCGGTATCTGTTCTCCAAAAAGAGCACCCACGCCATCAATGTCATAAGCGCAATAAGCGCAGTGGGAGTGGGAGTGGCCACAATGGCTTTGGTGGTGACTCTCAGCGTGTTCAACGGTTTCCACGACATGGTGGCATCATTCTTCACATCCTTTGACCCGCAACTGAAAATCACACCCGTAGAAGGCAAGACCGCACCTGCCGACGACCCCATACTGACACGGATAAAGAAACTCAACGAAGTTGAGGTGGCCACGGAAACACTTGAAGACCAGGCTCTCGCCGTGTATGGTGAACGACAGGCCATGGTGATGATAAAGGGGGTGGAAGACAATTTCGACAGTCTGACTCATATCAAATCCATACTTGTCGGCGAGGGAGACTTTGAGCTGCACGCTGCCGGCATGAGCTACGGCACACTTGGCATACGTCTGGCCGAGACTTTGGGTACGGGATACTGCTATCCCACGCCGATAAAGATATTTGCGCCGAAGCGCGAGGGACAACTGAACATGGCCAACCCCACCGACGGCTTTGTGGAAGACGAACTGTATTCGCCATGTGTGCTCTTTTGTGTAAAACAAGCCAAGTACGACAAGAACTACATCATCACCGACATAGGCTTTGCCCGGCGGTTGTTTGACAACCAAGGCATGCTTTCTTCGCTCGAACTCCGACTCAAACCGGGCAGCAATTTCGACAAGGTAAAGGACGAGATAAAGGCCATCGCCGGAGACAAATACAACGTGCGTGACCGTTTTGAGCAGCAGGACGACACGTTCAAGATAATGAAAATCGAGAAGCTCATGGCCTATATATTCCTCACGTTCATATTGGTTGTGGCCTGTTTCAACATTATCGGAAGCCTCTCGATGCTTATAATAGACAAGAAAGACGATGTGGTGACGCTGCGCAACCTCGGTGCAAGCGACAGAAAAATAGTGAGGATATTCCTCTTTGAAGGCCGCATGATTTCAGCCATCGGTGCCGTTGCCGGCATAGTGGTGGGACTGTTGCTGTGCTGGTTGCAGCAACGTTTCGGCATTGTGGGGCTTGGCCGCTCCAGCGGTTCGTTTGTTGTCGATGCCTATCCCGTAAGCGTCCACCCCGAAGACATCATCATTATCTTTGTCACCGTGCTCGCCGTAGGCTTTATCTCGGTATGGTATCCCGTGAGATACTTCGCCAAACGGCTACTCAACGCCTGACTTTCCGGGATAGTATTCCTCGTTATTGTCGTTGCCAACCTTTACGAGGTTCTCTTCGCCCACAACCTTCACCAAGAACTTTCTAACGTTCGCCACGTCGACCTTGCTATGGTCATCGTAGAAAGCCTCAAAGGTAGCGAGAGCATTCGCATCACCGCTCACGTTGAAGTCTTGGTTGTCGCCGTCCTTAAACACGTCGTTCCAAAGGTAGAACATCACCTTGCTTACAAAACGCTCCTCGCTGATATACTGGCCTTCCTTGCCGTCCTTGTTGGGTTCGGGCTTGCAGAAGAAGTAACCGAGTTTCTTGTCGTCGCTACTTGTCTCGGTGGCAATCTTTGCGTTCATCCTGCTAATGAATGTCCACCAGTCGCATTCCTCGTTACCGCACTTTATCTTGAAGCCCTCCTTGGCTTTGGTAATCTTCACATACATCCAATCCCAAGTAACTGTTCAGCGGTAGGTGCATGACAATGCATCACCCCCCAAAAAACAAGGCTTGAATTGCATTGAAAGGTGTCTTGTCGCGTTTCTTGGTCATCTCAACAATCGAATGCAGCTCGAAGAAAACATCTGGAGATGACTGCTGAGAAAACCACGAGAAGTCATTGTGTGATTTTGCATTTACCTAATAGAAATTGTGTCTTTGTCCAACTGAAAGTTCCGTTCCG
>CAVAQY010000027.1:0-31881 GCA_963590865.1 Bacteroidaceae bacterium
TTCAGCATAAATCAAAAATAATGGTCAAAACATTTGGATTTTAACATAGAAAGCGAATAGTTTTGAACACCTAATTATAGGTCACTAAATCATGTTAACTAAGGAAGAAATAAGGTGGAGCACGAGCATAATCTGAATCTTTTTTTCTAAATTTGCACGCAATAATTTTTTAATGTTTCATTATGTCATCATTTATTGCAGACAAGATAGTGATGGACGGCTTGACATACGATGACGTCCTGCTAATCCCAGCTTATTCAGAAGTGTTGCCAAAGACGGTGGAGTTGAAGACGAAGTTCTCCAAAAACATCGAGTTGAACATCCCGTTCGTGACTGCGGCCATGGACACTGTGACCGAAGCACAGATGGCTATCGCCATTGCACGCGAGGGTGGCATCGGAGTAATCCACAAGAACATGACCATAGACGAGCAAGCCCGTCAGGTAGCCATAGTGAAAAGGGCTGAAAATGGTATGATTTACGACCCCGTGACCATCAGACGCGGTTCAACGGTCAAGGATGCGCTCGACATGATGGCCGAGTATCACATCGGCGGTATTCCCGTTGTTGACGACGAGAATCACCTTGTTGGCATCGTAACCAACCGTGACCTGCGCTTTGAGCGCCACTTGGACAAGAAAGTGGACGATGTGATGTCGAAGGAAAACCTCGTGACCACCCATCAGCAGACTGACCTCACGGCAGCAGCACAGATTCTTCAGGAAAACAAGATAGAGAAGCTCCCCGTAGTTGACAAGGACAACCACCTCGTGGGACTCATTACATACAAGGACATAACCAAGGCTAAGGACAAGCCCATGGCCTGCAAGGACAGCAAGGGACGCTTGCGTGTGGCAGCCGGTGTAGGCGTTACCGCAGACACTCTGGTTCGTATGCAGGCATTGGTGGATGCCGGTGCTGACGCAATCGTTATCGACACCGCCCACGGCCACTCCAAATATGTGATTGAGAAACTTGTGGAGGCCAAGAAGGCATTCCCCAACGTTGACATCGTTGTGGGCAACGTGGCCACAGGAGCAGCAGCCAAGATGCTGGTGGACAACGGAGCCGATGCAGTGAAAGTTGGCATAGGCCCGGGTTCTATATGCACCACACGTGTCGTAGCTGGCGTGGGCGTACCGCAGCTGTCAGCCGTATACGATGTGTACAGCGCACTCCAAGGCACAGGCGTGCCGTTGATAGCCGACGGCGGACTGCGCTATTCCGGTGATGTTGTCAAGGCTCTTGCAGCCGGTGGCAGCTCGGTTATGATAGGTTCTCTCGTGGCAGGTACGGAAGAAAGCCCCGGCGAGACTATAATATTCAACGGAAGGAAGTTCAAGAGCTACCGCGGAATGGGTTCTCTGGAGGCCATGGAACAGAAGAACGGTTCCAAGGACCGCTACTTCCAAGGCGACACAAAGGACGTGAAGAAGCTCGTTCCCGAAGGCATTGCCGGACGCGTGCCGTACAAAGGAACAGTACAGGAGGTGGTCTATCAGCTCGTAGGCGGTCTGCGCTCCGGCATGGGCTACTGCGGTGCTGGCAGCATAGACACTCTGCATAACGCCAAGTTCACTCGTATAACCAATGCAGGTGTGCTTGAGAGCCATCCGCACGACATCTCCATTACGAGCGAGGCTCCCAACTATTCGAGACCCAACGACTAAGTTTTCATATGCATATACGGGGGATTATGGTGACAGTCCATAATCCCCCATTTCAAGAAACGCAATCTTCATTTACCACAATAACCGCGAAAAAAAACGAGGAAAGACCAATGAACAGGAAAACAATCTTGGCCATCTTGATGGGTTGTCCGCTATTTGCAACCGCACAAACGCAAGATGACCCGGTGGTTATGAGCATAAACGGCCAGCCAGTGTTGCGCTCAGAGTTTGAATACTCGTACAACAAAAACAACTCCGAGGGCGTAATAGACAAGAAAACAGTTGACGAATATGTAGATTTGTTCGTCAATTACAAACTGAAAGTGGCAGCCGCACTTGATGCAAAGCTTGACACGCTGTCCTCTTTCAAGAAGGAATTTGCCCAATACCGTGACATGCAAATCAGACCGACATTCGTTACGGACGAAGATGTGGAGCGCGAGGCAAAGAAAGTATATGAGAACACGAAGAAGAGCATTGGCCCGCAAGGACTTATACGCCCTGCCCACATACTGCTCAGACTAAACCAGAAGGCAGGAAAAGACGAGCAGAACGCAGTAAAGGTGCGCATAGACTCAATATACAACGCGTTGAAGGCCGGTGCGGACTTTGCCAAGATGGCGGAAGAGTATTCTCAAGATCAAATGTCGGCACGCAATGGCGGACTGTTGCCTTGGTTGGGACCGAAGCAGACATTCCCCGTGTTTGAAACGGAGGCGTATGCTCTTAAGGTTGGCGAGATGAGTGCTCCGTTTGAGTCACCCATAGGTTATCATATCGTGCTTATGAAAGACCGCAAACAGTTGGAACCGTATGACTCACTACGGTCAAACATACTGAAATTCATAGAGCAGCGCAATATACGCGAACAGATAGCCCGTGCCAACATCGACACAATAGTGGCAAAATCAAATGGGAACCTCACCGCAGAGCAGATTATGGACAACAGAGCTGACTCTCTAACGGCCACAGACCCTGACTTGCGCAATCTTATACGTGAGTATCACGACGGTCTTCTGCTCTACGAAATCAGCAACCGTACCGTCTGGGACAAGGCTTCAAAGGACGAAGAAGGACTGAAAGAGTTTTTCAAGAAGAACAAGAAGAAGTACGCATGGACAGAGCCTCGTTTTAAGGGCATTGCTTATCATGTCAAGACAAAGGAAGACGTGAAGGCGGTGAAAGACTGCGTGAAGAAACTGGACTTCGACAAATGGAACGAAGCTCTCCGCAGAACGTTCAATCCCGACTCTGTAATACGCATAAGGGCGGAAAAGGGACTGTTCAAGAAGGGTGACAACGCTTTGGTTGACCGCGACGTATTCAAGAAAGACACTGTTGTGACCGAAACAAAGGATTATCCCATAGATGCCACATACGGAAAGGTTCTGAAGAAAGGTCCGGAAGACTATACTGACGTACGCGGAGCTGTCACAGCCGACTATCAGGATGCCCTCGAGAAGGATTGGGTGGCCGACTTGCGCAGGAAATATAATGTCGTTGTCAACAAGGAAGTGCTGTCAACGGTAAACAATCACAAGTAACAAAATGAAAAAGAATACAGGCGTGACACGTTGTCTGGCTTTGGCTCTGCTGGCCTTTGCCGCCATTTCTGCAACGAAGGCCGACGACAATACAACGTCAGACGGCAGAAATGTCATTGACGAGGTGCTTTGGATAGTAGGCGACGAGGCCATCTTGAAGTCGGACGTAGAGACGGCGCGGCTACAGGCGTTGCAGGAAGGCACCAAATGGAAAGGCGACCCGGACTGCGTAATACCGGAACAATTGGCTGTGCAGAAACTTTTTCTCCACCAAGCGGCCATTGACAGCGTGGAAGTAACCGAGACGGAGGTAATGGCGGCCGTGGATGAGCGCATAAGCGATTGGATACAGCAAACAGGTTCGCGCGAAAAGCTGGAGGAATACCGCAAGATGAGCATCACGGAAATGCGCAACGAGTTGCACGACGTGCTGAAAAACATGATGCTGATGCAAGAGATGAAGAACAAACTTGTGAAGGACATCAAGGTGACTCCATCGGATGTGCGCCGCTACTACAACTCCGTTTCAAAAGACAGTCTGCCTTTCGTGCCGACGGAAGTCGAGGTGGAAATAATAACGCAGACTCCCAAGATTGAGCAGGAAGAGATTAACCGAGTGAAAGAGGAGCTTCGCGGATTTACGGAAAGGATTACCAATGGTGAAACGTCATTCGCCACACTCGCCAGACTGTATTCTGAGGATCCTGGAACAGCACGCCGTGGCGGCGAGCTTGATTATACAGGTAGAGGAACGCTTGATCCTGCTTTCGCAGCAGTAGCCTTCAACCTGACAGACCCGACCAAGGTGTCGAAAATAGTGGAGTCGGAGTTCGGTTTTCACATCATCCAGCTCATTGACAAGCGCGGCGACAAGATAAAGGTGCGCCACTTACTGATAAAGCCAAAGGTGTCACAAGCTGCGATAAACAGTTCGTTGGCGCGGTTAGACTCCATACGCAACGATATTGTTGCCGGCACGTTCTCCTTTGAAGAGGGAGCTTCGGTCATCTCCGATGACAAGGAAACGCGCAACAACCATGGACTTATGGCTAACGCCTTGGACAACGGTGAGTACACATCGAAGTTCCGTATGCAGGACTTGCCGTCAGAGGTGGCGCGTGTAGTAGACACAATGGCCGTAGGTTCCGTATCAGCTCCTTTCGAGATGATAAACACAAGAGGTAAAACGGTGTGCGCTATCGTGAAAGTAAAAAACAGAATAAACGGTCACAAAGCAAACATCACCGATGACTACCAGACTCTAAAGGAGCTGGTGCTCAATAGACAGCGCGAAACCGTGCTCAAGGACTGGGTAACGGACAAGATAAAGACCACTTATACGCGCATCAACGACCGCTACAAGAACTGTGACTTTGAATACGCAGGCTGGATTAAATGACATTAACAGAATACTTAAGGACTGTCACAAACGGCATTAAAGCCGCATTGACAAACGGGCATAGAGTTGCAATTGTTGCGATTCTGTGCCTGTTTGGACTATGTGCAGCCCAGTCAATGCAGCCTGTGGGACAATCAAAACGCCAAGCGAAGAGACACACAGGTACGCGCAAGCCCAAAATGGCGGACAACCGAGTTTATCTTGTTCACGCCGACCAGTTGAGCTACGACGAGTTCAAAAATCCAGGCGCACAGATACTCAATGGCAAAGTGCAGTTCAAACATCAGGGAGCGCAACTGTTTTGCGACAGTGCACACTTCTATGAATCGACCAACTCGTTTGAAGCCTTCGGCCACGTCAAAATGTATCAGGGCGACACCCTGTCACTTGTCAGCGACTACGCCTATTATGACGGCAACGAACAGATGGCCGAAGCGCGCCACAACGTAGTACTCAAACACCGTAAGACAACCACTCTCTACACCGACAGCCTCAATTTTGACCGTCTTTATAATACGGGGTACTTCTTCAATGGCGGTAAACTCGTAGACAAACAGACCGTGCTCACCTCTGACTGGGGCGAATACAACACCGAAACCAAACAAGCAGACTTCTTCTATGATGTGCGCATGAAGGGCAAAGACTACTATCTAACCTCCGACACGCTGCACTACGACACCGACAAGTCAATGGCTCACGTCACAGGACCGTCACATATCATCTCTGGAAGTAGCCGCATCTACACCGAAGACGGCTACTACGACACGCGCAACGAGCAGTCGCAGCTCTACGGACGTTCCACCATGAAGAACAATGGGCGCACCATGGTTGGCGACAGCGTGTATCACGACAGCAAGAAAGGTACAAGCGAGGCTTTCAACAATGTTGTCTATATTGACTCCATCAATAAGAATATGCTCACTGGCGACTACTGCTGGTATGATGAAACCATAGGTTACGCTCTCGCAACCAAGCGTGCCGTGGCCATAGACTACTCGCAAAAGGACTCGCTGTATATGCACGCAGACACCTTCAAAATATACACTCACAACATCAACACCGACTCCGTATACCGAAAGATACACGCTTACAACAAGGTACGTGCCTATCGGGTGGATGTACAGGCCGTGTGCGACTCGCTTGTCTATAACTCTAAGGACTCGTGCATGACCATGTACCGCGACCCTATCGTGTGGAACAATAACCAGCAGTTGCTTGGTGAGGTGATTGAAGTGTTTATGAAAGACTCCACAATCAACCGTGCTCATGTCATTGGACAGGCATTTTCCATAGAGCAAATGCCCGACACGATACACTACAACCAAGTGTCTTCCAAGGAAATGTTCGCATATTTCAAGCACGGGGAAATTGACGAGGCAGAGGCAAAAGACAATGTGCTGGTCATATACTATCCCATGGAGAACAGCGACAGCACTCTTCTCGGTCTGAACTATACGGAAACAAGCCGTCTACGTATGTTCATGGAAAACCGAAAGATGAAGAAGATATGGATGCCGAAGGCAGAAGGCGTGATGTATCCCATGACCCAGATACCTCCGGACAAAAAGTTTCTGCCCAACTTCGCATGGTTTGACTATGTAAGGCCGCTTGACAAAGATGACATATTCAACTGGAGAGGCAAGAAAGCCGGTACGGAACTGAAGGTTATCAAGCGTAAAGAAGCCCCATTGCAGCACCTCCCGTCACCGCAGCAAGGCGAGCCACAACAGTCTGTTTCGCACAATACCGAAGCAGGAACCACACCGGCCGAAGGCACAGAGGCGCAATCAGAACCGCAACACACGGAAAAACAAAAGCCACAACAAGAGGGAGACCAAGCAGAAAAGGAGGTGAAAGATGCCACTGTTCAAGCAACGCAAGCCAAGGAAGTTCAACCATAAATATATCTATGCGGACGAAAGGGCCGACCGTTTGCGCGAAATTGAGGAGCGCGCCCGGCGCGATTTGGGAATGACTCAAACCGAAGGTTACCGTTCCAATAGCCTTCGCGGAGCGTTTTCCGCAGGGCAAGACTCCCGCAACCGCCGCGGTTTTGGCCGTGAGGCAACCGTTTCACTACCCGTAGTTGCAGCCATAGTGCTGCTATTGATCCTTATCTCCTGTTGTCTGTTTGCGTAACGCACGGCAACAGTTGCTGCTTTGCATGAAGAGGGCGGTGATTTATAAAACCGCGCAGAACCAGTTTCCGTCCATATCTAACTTGTCTTAACGAAACGAACCTTATGAGTGATATAATACAACTGCTTCCCGACTCGGTAGCCAACCAGATAGCCGCCGGAGAGGTCATCCAGCGTCCCGCATCGGTAATAAAGGAACTTGTGGAGAACGCAATCGACGCCGGGGCAAGTTCCATTGAGGTGCTCGTGGTGGATGCCGGGCGCACCTCAATACAGGTAATTGACAACGGCAAGGGCATGACCGAGACCGATGCGCGTATGTCTTTCGAGCGTCATGCCACATCCAAGATACGCAAGGCCGATGACCTTTTCGCCCTCCACACCATGGGGTTTCGTGGCGAGGCGTTGGCTTCTATAGCTGCTGTGGCACAGGTGGAGCTACGCACCCGTACCGAAGCCAGTGAGGTGGGCACCCTCGTGTCCATCGCCGGGTCAAGTGTCACCGGTCAGGAGCCCGTGTCATGTCCCGTGGGTAGCAACTTTCTTGTGAAAAACCTTTTCTTCAACGTACCGGCAAGGCGCAAGTTTCTCAAAACCAATGCCACGGAACTGAACAATATCATGGCGGCATACGAACGCATAGTACTGGTCTATCCCGACATAAAGTTCACTTTGCACAGCAACGGCACCGAACTTCTATGTCTGCGTGCCGGCAGTTTGCGCCAACGGATATCCGATGTGTTCGGCAAAAGGTTCAATCAGGAGATACTCCCGGTCAGTGTTGACACCACACTGTGCCGCATCCACGGCTTCGTAGGCAAGCCCGAAGCTGCAAGAAAGAAGGCTGTTCACGAGTATTTCTTCGTCAACGGCCGCTACATGAAGCACCCTTACTTCCACAAAGCCGTGATGGGAGCCTACGACAGGCTCGTTCCACAGGGCTTCGTCGTGCCTTATTTCATCTATTTTGAGGTCAATCCAGCCGACATTGACGTAAACATACACCCCACGAAGACTGAGATTAAGTTTGAGAATGAGCAGGCTGTGTGGCAGATACTGTCTGCTGCCGTCAAGGATGCCATAGGACAGTTCTGTGAAATCCCCTCGATTGACTTTGATACCGAGGGCAAACCCGACATTCCGGTGTTCGCTCCCAATGCAAACGCAGCACCTCCTTCGCCTTCCTACAATCCTTCCTACAATCCGTTCAGCCATGGTTCGTCAGCCAAAGCCAAAGCTTTTGACGGATGGGAACAGCTGTACAGCGGAGCGGAAAGCAGCACTGCACCCGAAGAAGAGCCGGATTTGTTCGGTATGGATGCCACGCCGGAGACAGACAACAGTCAGATTGTTTCCGGCAGCGACTTGGGCGAAGACCGCTCACCGGCGCATTATCAGTACAAAGGCAAGTATATAATGACGGCAGTCAAGTCAGGGCTGATGATAATCGACCAGCACCGTGCCGACCTCCGCGTGCGCTATGAGCGCTATCTTGCCCAGTTCAGTTCGCGTGCGGTAGAGTCGCAACGCGTATTGTTTCCAGAAGCAGTGCAGTTCTCTCCGTCCGACACTGTGCTTGTGGGCAAACTACTGCCCGAACTTGCGGCCTTGGGCTACGAACTTACCGACCTTGGCCACAACAGTTATGCCGTCAACAGTGTACCGGCCGGCCTTGACGGCATAAACCACGTGGCATTGCTCACGTCAATGGTTGCCGATGCAGCCGAGAAGGAGACGGCTTCAGCTGAAGAGATCAACCGTTCGCTGGCTTTAAGCATGGCGCGCAGTGCCGCTGTACCGCAGGGTCAGGTACTCAGCAACGGCGAAATGGAGAGCATAGTCAATGAGTTGTTCTCCTGCTCCAACGTAAACTACACTCCTGACGGCAAACCCATACTCTGCATCCTGCCGCAACGCGACATCGAGCAGTTGCTCGGATAAACAATCCCCGTCCGCATTAGCACAAGTATCCTCCACCGGTTTCCCGTTAAAAACCGGTTATGGTAAGCTGTAGAACTGCCGGCGTTGGTTGAAGTCAAGCTGCATCTGGTCGAGCACAATGCCGTTGTCAAGTGCCTTTATTGCAATGGTGTGTACCCCAGAGCGGCTAATGTTCCATGTGGTAGAGGTAATGCTTTGGTTGCGCATCACGTTCACTTTCCATGCCTCATCACGCTCCACGGCATCGGTTCTTATTGACATTGTTTGCCACGGTTGGCCGTCTATACTTACCGCATAGCGCAAATCGCCGCCCGTGAGCGGCTGTGTGGGCAGCATACCGACACGCAGCAGTGCCGAACCCTGCCGGGTTGTGGTAACAGATAATGTGTATTCGCGTCCCGTTTCCAGCGGTTTTGCCGCAGCAGACCAGCCCAGACCGTTGACAGATGCCACCTCCCTGCCGTCAGATGTGCGGTTGAGGTCAACGGGATAGAAGTCTTCCGCACAGACTGTCGCATATATGGTGTACTTTATGCCGTTTGCTTTCAACACTATCTTGCCGTTCTTGCCTTCCATGCCGGCCTCCGCCGTGATGTCAAGCCTTGCCTCGCTGTCCGAATAGCCTTTCTCCACGACAGTGTGCAGCCACTTCGGCGACTTCAGCACTTTCACTTGCGGTGCAGAACCGTCCATCGTGAACAGCTGGACAAACGTCTTCCGGCCTATAATGTTTGCTTTCAGTTTCCCTTTCGTAGACATCGGCACTGTGTCGTGCTCGAACCAGAACACCGTATTGCGGTCGTTTGCAGCCACCGCCACCGTGTCTTTCCTCGGCAAGCCGTTCTCTCTGTTCCACTTGTTCAACACAAGTATCTTGTCCCATTTGCCGCCTTCCAGTTTGTTGTAGGCCGCACAGGCAGTCTGAGCCTCTTGGGTATATTGTGTCGAAAGGCGTGCATAGTCGTTGGCGGCAGGCAGGTTGTGCTTGGCAAACAAGTGGTTCTTCTTTGCGGCGAGCCACTTGTGGTTCATGCCACGTGCCATTGCCACTGGCGTGAGCACGAGTTCTGAGAACGCCGCGCGGAGTTGCTGCGGCACTGTGGCGTAGATGCGCTTCGCTTCTGCATGGATTGAGTCGAAAGATCTCATGCGCCGCAACACCTCATCACCATTTTCAAAAGGGTTGAACTCGCAGTCTTTCACCGGAATGATGCCCTTCACGTAGCCAGGTTCCTCCACTCTGTTCCATCCCATATGCTCCGGCTTGCGCTCAAAGGCCAGCCTGTAGTAGTCGCCCATAAGCTTTGCCGTCTCCTGTCCGGCCTTTTCACCGAATATGCCGGCGTACCACCGTGCCATAATGTCGGGGATATTGGTGGGCGAGACGCTGTTTATGTCCCACGCCATGTCGAGAAAGAACTCCGTATCGAACTCTCCGGGCTTCAAGTCGCCCACGTTCAGTATCCATATCTTCCGTGCATTGGCGTCGTAGGCGCGGCGCATCTGGTCGTAAATGAGTGCCGGCGACTGTGTGCACAGCGTGAGATAGCCGTTGGGTCTGCCCCAGTAGGAGATGTGGTAATACACGCCAGAGCCTCCGCTCCGCTTCTGTTCCGCCTCGTCGGAGAGCCTCGTGAGGTAGCCAAAGTTGTCGTTGCACCACATGAGCGTTATGTCGTCTGGCACCCTAAGGCCGTTGTTGTACAATCCGAGCACCTCCTTGTACGGCACAAACACCTGCGGCACTTGCGTCACGTCGGAGTTAACATATTTGCGGAGCAGTTCCCGCTGGTCGGCAAATGCCTGTTCCACTATGCCAATCTTGCCCTCTGTGGTGGAAGCCCCCTGCATCGGCAGATCGTGAACGCCGCGCATACCCACAGTATAGATGTTGTCGCCGTCAGCCACTTCCTTGACCCGTTCCTCCCAGTAGTCCAGTATCTTGTCGCGGTTGGTGGCGTAGTTGAGTGCGCCCTGCTTCTTTTCGTTCCATTCCATGGCCGCCCTCATCATCGGTTCGCAGTGGCTCGTGGCCATAACCATGCCGTAGCGCTGCGCCATCTCCCTGTTTCCTGGCATTGTGAAGAACGGCGTGGAGCAATTATGCATGGCCGGCCAGATGCAGTTGGCGCGCAGACGCAGCAAAAGGCGGAACACTTCCTCATAGGTCTTGGGTCCTACCGCCCGATTGTCTGCCGTATTCTTCTCGAAGGTCAGCTTGCTCCACTTGGCGAAGTTTTCCTCGTCGTTGAGAAATATGCCGCGAAACTGCACCGAGGGAGACTGACGGTTGTGGTAGGTGTCGCTCACGGTCACCCTGGTCTTGTGTTCCGGCACAACATCAGCCCACCATTTCCATGGCGACACGCCCATCAGGCGCGACAGTTCCAGTAGGCCATAGGCCGTGCCGCGCTTGTCGCTGCCCACAACCACCATGATTTTCCGTCCGCCAACCGTCGTCACATCGATGGAAAACGTTTCCCATTGGCCTTTCAGTCCGTCGGTAGCGATGCCGTTGTCGGCCGTCCACCTGTCAAAACCCATGGTGCCCACGGTGCCGGCAACTATGGTATTGGCGCTGTTCCCGTCCGTTTCGTCCTTGCACACTGTGCCGAAACAATGGCTTACGCCAAGAGTTTTGCCAGCCACGGCCTCAAAGTCTTCTTGCAACATGGTCACAGCCGACCTGACGGCCACGTCTTCGGTGGAGTCAACACACAGGACTGTCCGCCCCGAGCCTATGATGTCAAACGCCGGAGCTGCCGTTGAGGCACAAATGGAGAGTAGTAGTAAATAGAATCTGTTTGTCATTGTAGAGTAGTTATTGTAGTTGTCTTTTGCAAAGATAATGCAAACGAGAGGAAATGGAAAACTCGTTTTCCGATTTTATTGCTGAATATGTTAATTTGTCAATATGCTATATTGGACTCGTCAATATGCTATATTGTCCTTGGCAGTATAGAATATGGAGTTGAACCTTCCGACAGGAGAAACGGGCGGAAAGACTTGCCTATATTGCACAAAAGATGTAATTTTGTGCCGAATTTACAAAAACAAACTAATCACAGACAATGACCCACAATTTACTTAAGGGCAAAAGAGGCATCATCTTCGGTGCCCTGAATGAAGAATCCATCGCATGGAAAGTGGCCGTCAAGGCCGTGGAGGAAGGCGCACAGATCACGCTAAGCAACACGCCTATGGCACTGCGCATGGGCACTATCGACGAGCTGAGCAAACAGCTCAACGCTCCTGTTATACCTGCCGATGCGACAAGTGTGGAAGACCTTGAAAAAGTGTTCAGTGAATCGGTAAAAGCACTCGGCGGCAAAATAGACTTTGTGCTCCACTCCATAGGCATGAGTCCCAACGTGCGCAAGCATCGCACCTACGATGACCTCGACTACAGCTATCTGCAAAAGACGCTGGACATATCGGCAATATCGTTCCACAAGATGCTCCAAGTGGCAAAAAAGCAAGACGCGATAGCCGAATATGGTTCGGTTGTGGCTCTCACCTATGTGGCTTCGCAGCGCACTTTCTTCGGTTACAACGACATGGCCGATGCAAAGAGCATGCTGGAAAGCATTGCCCGCAGCTTCGGATACATCTACGGAAGGGAGAAGAACGTGCGTATCAACACAATATCACAGTCGCCCACACCCACAACTGCCGGCAAAGGTATAAAGGACATGGACAATCTCATGGACTTCGCCAACAAGATGTCGCCACTTGGCAATGCTTCTGCCGATGATTGCGCCGACTATTGCGTGATGATGTTCTCCGACTTCACCCGCAAGGTGACCATGCAGACACTCTATCACGACGGCGGTTTCTCTTCGATGGGCATGAGCCTGCGCGCAATGAATCAGTACGCCAAGGACATGACACCCTACGAGGACGAAAACGGAAACGTCGTCTACGGATAAGGCCAAGCCGTACCTCCTACAGGCGGTAAATATTGCCAACGGCAACACAGTTGGAAGCCGTAGGAGGTACGGCACCTTCTGCCGCGCAGCGAGTTCCCCGTTCCTCTGTTCATCCATTTAGAGGAACTCCTATAAAAAGCGTGGCTTTTTGTTGTGGAAAAACGATAAATTGATTACTTTTGTCTAATCAAGTTGAGAATACATAAATATAAGGATTGCTTTATGAAGAATATCGATTGGGCAAATTTGTCATTCGGCTATATGCCGACAGACTATAACGTGCGCTGTTATTACCGCAACGGAAAATGGGGCGAAGTGGAGATTTGCTCCGACGAACACATCAAGATGCACATGGCGGCCACGTGCCTTCATTACGGTCAGGAGGCGTTTGAGGGACTGAAAGCCTACCGCTGTCCCGACGGAAAGGTGCGGGTGTTCCGCATGGAGGAAAACGCCGCACGTCTGCAAAGCACCTGCCAAGGCATACTTATGCCCGAAGTTCCGACCGAACTATTTACAGAAATGGTAAAGAAAGTGGTGCGTCTGAACCAGGAATACATACCTACTTACGAGAGCGGAGCCACACTCTACATTCGTCCGCTACTCGTCGGAATGTCGGCACAGGTGGGCGTGCATCCCGCATCCGAGTATCTTTTCATGATTTTCGTAAGCCCTGTGGGACCTTATTTCAAGGGAGGATTCTCCACAAACCCATACGTCATCGTGCGCGACTACGACCGTTCAGCACCGTTGGGCACCGGCAAATACAAGGTGGGCGGCAACTATGCTGCTTCGCTCAAGGCCAATTCCATTGCCCATGAAAAGGGTTACGCCTGCGAATTTTACCTTGACGCAAAGGAAAAGAAGTATATGGACGAGTGCGGAGCTGCCAACTTCTTCGGCATAAAGAACAACACTTATGTCACTCCGAAGTCAACAAGCATACTGCCAAGCATCACCAACAAGAGCCTCATGCAGCTGGCTGAGGACTACGGCATGACCGTTGAGCGCCGCCACATACCCGAAGAAGAACTCGAAACATTCGAGGAAGCCGGCGCATGCGGCACGGCTGCGGTAATATCTCCCATATCCTACATCGACGACCTTGACACCGGAAAACGCTACACGTTCAGCAAGGACGGCAAACCTGGTCCCGTGTCAACAAAGCTCTACAACCATCTGCGCAACATACAGTATGGTGTTGAGGAAGACAAGCACGGTTGGACTACCGTAGTGATTGACTGACAATACAGATAGTGCCGTTCCACCTCGTCAAAACCGGCGGGTATGGAGCGGCATTTCCATTATTTGCCAGATATTGACCGTCGAGTAGATGTTCAGAATTATTTGATATGGATAAGCACCTACTGGCTCCCAAATATACACGGATAATTTTGAATACCTCCTTAATCTTAAAACCTTAAACTACAGCTTATGAGAGAAACGATTGGAACGTTCAAGAACGAAGCAGTACGTTCGCTTGAAGGCAAATGGGGCAGCTCTGCAATACTGATACTTGTGGCCGGAGTCCTTAGCCTGACGTTTTCTTACTTTTTGTACGGCATTCCGTCCATCCTGCTCCTGCCAATGTCGTGGGGAGTATCGATAGCTTTCCTTGAAGTGTCGCGCGGCAACAACCCCGATCTGGGCTGGCTGACAAAGGGATATTCGCGCTTCAGCGAGATTTTCCTCACCATGTTGCTCCGCGAAGTCTATGTCGGACTGTGGACATTGCTGCTCTTTGTGCCAGGAATAGTGAAGAGTTATTCCTATGCCATGACCCCTTATATACTGCAAGACGACCCAGACTGCAAGTATGACGCGGCCATCTGCCGGAGCATGGAGCTGATGCGCGGCCACAAGATGGACCTTTTCCTGCTCGATCTCAGCTTCATAGGATGGGTAATCCTCTGCTTGCTGACGTTAGGCATAGGCTTCCTGTTCCTCTCTCCCTACTGGCAGACGGCCAGAGCTAAGTTCTACGAGGAACTTGTTGCACAAGAAAACGGCAATGGCATAGAGTTTGCAAAAGTGTAACCAACAAAGTATTAAACCCTAAAAACAACACACCATTATGTTGAAAAAGAAAATAGAAGAGGCTATAAACGCCCAGATTAATGCCGAAATGTGGTCAGCTTACCTTTACTGGTCAATGGCCGCCTATTGCCATTCCAACGGAAATCCCGGTATGGGAAACTGGTTTGAAGTGCAGTTTCAGGAGGAACAGGACCATGCAAAGATACTGTTCAACTACATAATACGCCGTGGCGGGCGCGTGGAGCTGAAGCCTATTGAGGCTGTGCCCACCACTTGGGACGGAATACTTGACGTGTTCAAGAGCACACTCGCCCACGAGCAGAAAGTGACTGCGCTCATCAACGACCTCGTGGCTCTGTCTGCCGCCGAAAACGACTATGCCACCCACAGCATGTTGCAGTGGTTCATCGACGAACAGGTTGAGGAAGAGGAGAATGCGCAGAATA
The DNA here is from genome assembly GCA_963590865.1 of Bacteroidaceae bacterium. Taxonomy (GTDB): domain Bacteria; phylum Bacteroidota; class Bacteroidia; order Bacteroidales; family Bacteroidaceae; genus Prevotella. The sequence continues at coordinate 15,105 of CAVAQY010000027.1, forward strand.
TTATCGACAACCTGAACATGATTAAGGACAACGGCTATGGTCTGTATATGCTCGACAAGGAGCTTGGCGCACGCACATATACACAGGCATCACCGTTGACAAACGCAAAGTAAAGACCGGTGAAACCGTATATTCCGGAGATATAGAAAACAGGGAGAGGATGCGGACAGTATGGCCGTTGGCCGGATGTCTGCGCCCTCTCCTTTTTCATTATTTGCCCTCCCCTTTTCGTTATCTATTCTGTTTCCCAAACAATAACCATATAAATGAGCAAAGGAAAACTACAGAAATTCGCCGAATTGGAAACCTTTGGCAACGTGTTCCAGTATCCGTATTCGGTGGTTGACCAAGTGTCGTTCGACCTGCGGGGCCGCTGGCGCGACGACTATTTCCACAACGACAATCCCATTGTGCTTGAACTTGGCTGCGGCAAGGGCGAATATACAGTAGGGTTGGCCAAGCTGTTTCCGCAAGTAAACTTCATCGGCGTTGACATTAAGGGAGCGCGGATGCACAAAGGAGCCAAACAAGCCTTGGATGAAGGACTGCCCAATGTGGCTTTCCTGCGCACCAACATTGAGATTATCGACCGTTTCTTCGCTCCCGACGAAGTGCAGGAGATATGGTTGACATTCAGCGACCCTCAGATGAAGAACCCAAGGAAGCGGCTCACAAGCACTTACTTCATGGAACGTTACCGCCGTTTCCTCGCCGATGGTGGCATAGTGCATCTGAAAACCGACTCAAACTTCCTCTTCACCTACACCACCTATATGGTTGAGGCAAACAAGTTGCCTATATTGTTCCACACGGAAGACCTTTACCATACGCAGGGCATAGATGAAGCCACGCAAGCCATACTGTCCATACAGACATATTATGAGTCGCAGTGGATTGACCGCGGGCTTGACATACGCTACATGAAGTTCCGATTACCCCATGAAGGTGTATTGGCAGAACCGGAAGTTGACATTCCACTCGACGAATACCGCAGTTACAAGCGCACCAAGCGCAGTTCGCTTGACGTAAGCCGTTGACATAAATCCGACCATTGCCCAGCCGACTGACACGGAAAACGCATTTGCTGCCAAAATGTCCTTGACGTTTTGGCAGCAAATGCGTTTTCCGGCAATAAAATGGTTGCCTTAGCGTGAGTGGAAAAGGCGTTACTCCTTGCTTACACCCACAATTTTAGTCGGTTTAAGCTCCTTATTGCGGCGGTTAGTCACCGTCACTACAGCCTGTGCCAGATTGATGAATGCCTGTCCTGTAGCCGCCTCCACATTGCAGGCAGCCGGTTGACCGTCATCACCGCTCTCGCAAATGCTCTGCACAAGCGGTATCTGAGCCAGCAGCGGTGCATCCATCTCCTTTGCCAGAGCCTTGCATCCCTCCTTACCGAAGATGTAGTACTTGTTTTCAGGTAGTTCGGCCGGCGTAAACCATGCCATATTCTCCACAAGTCCGAGTATTGGCACATTCACCTTGTCATTGCGGTACATGTCGATGCCTTTACGCGCATCGGCCAGAGCCACACTCTGCGGCGTACTCACTATCACCGCACCCGTTATGGCAAGCGTTTGCAACAGCGTGAGGTGTATGTCGCTTGTACCGGGCGGTGTGTCGAGAATGAAATAGTCAAGCTCTCCCCAGTCCGCATCGGCTATCAGCTGCTTCAAAGCGTTCGATGCCATACCTCCGCGCCATAGGGTTGCAGTGTCGGGATTGACGAAAAAGCCTATGCTAAGCAGCTTCACACCATACTTTTCTATAGGTTCTATCAGTTGCCGTCCGTCTTTCTCCACTGCGTATGGGCGAGCGTCTTCCACCTTAAACATCTTTGGCATTGACGGGCCGAATATGTCTGCGTCAAGCAGCCCCACCTTATAACCTAACTTAGCCAGTGCTATGGCCAGATTGGCCGATACGGTGCTTTTGCCCACACCACCCTTGCCAGAACTTACAGCAATAATATTCTTCACCTCGGGAAGCAGTTTGCCTACCTCCGGGCGTGGTTTCGACTTGTATTCCGTGGCTATCGTCACCTCCACGTCCTTGCTTATGCGGTAGTGGATGGCGGCTTCGGCAGCCTTGACGGTCGACTTCAGAAACGGGTCGGTGTCTCTTGGGAATATCAGAGAGAACGATACCTTCATACCGTCTATGCGTATGTCGTCGGCCACCATCTCGCTCTCCACCAGGTTCTTCTTCGTTCCCGGATAAGTAACTGTGGCCAGTGCGTCAAGAATCAGTTTGGGATATAGTGTCATCTTTCTGTCTTTTTTGTTGAAATGCAAAAGTGTTTTGCTCTTGGAGTGCAAAAACGGTGCCATGGAGATGGCCGCAGTACCACTACATCATGTCGCACTTCTCGTCCTCGTTCTTGGCGACCTTTTCACCCTCTTTCACAACTCGGGTCTCATAACCGATCTTCTTGAAACCCTTTTGCAACTTTTCCGGCGTGGTCTTGTCTGCATCATACGTTATCTTGACCGTCTGTTCCGGCACACTGGTCTCAATGGTTTTCACACCTTTCTCGAAACGTATGTTCTTCTTTATCTTCTCCTCACAGTTGGAACAGTGCATCTGTGGAGTCGTAGTCAGTACTATTGTCTTGATGTCTTTTGCCGTAAGCGATGCAGCACTCAGCAGCATTGCCGCCATAAACATTGCCTTTTTCATTGTCCTATCTCCTGTTTTTGTTGTGCAGAAGTCATGTCTGCAAGTGCAAAATTACTCATTCCATTTGAAAAAAGTACTATCTTTGCAGAAGATAGGCTGCACTCGGCAATCTGAAAGCGTACTTTCATTGCGCTCACTTGCACTATCTTTGCAAAAACAACAAGGAAGTTATGGAAGAAAGAATTATCAAGTCGACAATAAGGATTTGCCAGCCAAGCGAGCTTGATGCCGCAGACCAGAGGCTGACAGAACTGGCAAAAGAGGCCACGAAACGCTCCTATTCCAAGTACTCCAACTTTTCCGTTGGGGCGGCTGTCTTGCTGGAAAACGGCGAGACCGTAGTGGGATGCAATCAAGAAAACGCTGCTTTCAGTGTAACCGTCTGCGCCGAACGCACAGCCCTGTTCTCTGCAGGAGCGCAATATCCAGACAGCGCTGTGGTATCCATAGCCATTGCTGCACGCTCCTCTGACAGGCAGTTCACCCGAGAACCGGTCACTCCATGCGGCACTTGCCGCCAAGCTCTCGTAGAGACAGAACAGAGGTTTGGCCAGGACATACATATAATAATGTATGGAGCCAACCGAACATTTGTCGTTGACGGCATAAAAAGTCTGTTGCCACTGTCGTTCAACGACGACTCCATGTAAATCAAAATGCCCCAACGAATTGGCGGAAGACTCCCGAAAGGGTTCTTCCGCCAATTCGTTGGGGCTATGTATTGCATAGCGTGTGAACCGCAGTCGCCTTACTGGCGGCCACCTTTCACCTTGTCCACGTATGCATCAATGACTGCCACGGCGGTCAAGTTCACTATATCACGCACGGAACTTTCAAAGTCTGTGAAGTGGATTGGCTTGTTCAGTCCCATCTGTATCGGGCCTATTATCTCCGTATCGGGCGACAGAGCCTGCAACATCTTGTAGGTTGCGTTTGCACTGCTAAGGTTGGGGAACACCATAGTGTTGACATCAAGTCCCTTGAGACGTGAGAACGGATACTTCTTGTCGCGCAACTCTTTGTTGAGAGCGAAGTTCACCTGCATCTCTCCATCTATGGCAAGGTCTGGATACATGCGCTGCATTTCGGCCACTGCCTCGTGTACTCTCACCGGGCTGCCTTCATCGTCTGTTCCGAAATTGGAATAGCTTATCATCGCGATGTTGGGGGTTTCGTTGAAGAAGCGCACCGTAGTCGCACTCAACCGGGCTATATCCACAAGGACCTCCTTGTCCGGACGACGGTTGATGAGCGTATCAGCTATGTAGAATGTGCCTTTCTTGGAGTTCAGGATGTGCATTGTACCGAAGTGTTTGTACTCAGGACGTATGCCGACAACCTCCTTTGCCACCTTTATAGTATTGGAATACTTGGTGTAAAGACCCGTGATGAACGCATCGGCCTCACCCGTTTCCACCATCATCATGCCGAAATAGTTGCGCTCGAACATCTTGTCGTTGGCTTCCTCCACGGTGTAGCCTTCCCTCTGCCTCTTCTCGGCGAGTATGCGGGCATAGCGTTCGCGCCTCTCGGCCTGGTTGTCGTGTCGAAGGTTTACTATTTCTATTCCGTCAAGACTAAGCTTCAGTTCGTTGGCGAGCTTCATTATACGCTCGTCGTTACCTAGTAGTATCGGCTCACAGATGCGTTCTGCCTTGGCCTGCACCGCTGCCTTGAGCATATTGGGATGTATTCCTTCAGCGAACACCACACGTTGTGGATGTGCCCTTGCAGTGTCAATGAGTTTTTGTGTAAGCTTCGTCTCCTGACCGAGCAGTTCGCGCAGATGCTTCTTGTAACCTTCCCAGTCGGTGATGGACTTTCTGGCCACCCCACTTTCCATTGCAGCCTTGGCAACCGCTGCCGACACCTCTGTTATGAGTCTCGGGTCTACTGGTTTCGGTATGAAGTAAGAAGGTCCGAAGGTGAGGTTGTTCACATGATACACATCGTTTACCACATCCGGCACGGGCTGTTTGGCCAAGTCGGCGATGGCATTTACTGCGGCCATCTTCATTTCCTCATTTATGGCCGAGGCGTTTACGTCGAGCGCACCGCGGAATATGTAGGGGAAACCGATAACATTGTTTATCTGGTTGGGGTAGTCTGAGCGACCCGTTGACATAAGGACGTCGGGACGACTGGCCATTGCGTCCTCATAACTTATCTCCGGCACGGGATTGGCAAGAGCAAACACTATGGGTTGGTCAGCCATTGAGCGTATCATGTCCTGCGACAGCACGTTGCCTTTTGACAGTCCGACGAATACGTCAGCACCCTTTACGGCCTCCTCAAGCGTGTGAACGTCACGGCGGTCGGTGGCAAAGAGTTTCTTCTGCTCCGTCAGGTTGGGGCGGTCAGAGGTTATCACGCCCTTGGAGTCGAGCATCACGATGTTTTCTCTCTTCGCTCCGAGAGCTACATAGAGTTTTGTACACGATATTGCAGCGGCTCCTGCTCCGTTGACAACTATCTTGACCTTGCTTATATCCTTACCGTTCACCTCAAGAGCATTCTTCAATCCCGCGGCGGAGATTATGGCCGTGCCATGCTGGTCGTCGTGCATAACGGGTATGTCGAGATTCTTTTTCAGTCTTTCCTCTATATAGAAACACTCGGGAGCCTTGATGTCTTCCAGATTGATGCCGCCGAATGTGGGGGCTATCTTCTCCACCGCCTCACAGAACTTTGCGGGATCCTTTTCGTCAACCTCAATGTCAAACACGTCAATGCCGCCGTAGATTTTGAAGAGCAGTCCCTTGCCTTCCATAACAGGCTTGCCGCTCATAGCGCCAATATCGCCCAGACCGAGCACAGCCGTTCCGTTGCTTATCACGGCCACGAGATTGCCTTTGTCGGTGTACTTGTAGGCCGCATCGGGCGTTTGCTGTATCTCAAGGCAGGGATACGCCACGCCAGGTGAATAGGCCAGACTGAGATCTGTTTGTGTACGATAGGGCTTGGTAGGTTTTACTTCGATTTTGCCGGGGCGGCCGTTCTCGTGATATTCGAGAGCTGCTTCCTTTGAGATTTTTACCATAAGGCTTTCTTATTATATAGGTTGTTTTTAATGTGTCATCCTTATAAACGATAACTTTTTGAGCCACAAAGTTAATAAAAACCCAACGCAATCCACAAGTTTTTGGCTTTTATTCATAACTTTGCACATAGTTTTTCTGCCGCCGGATGCTGGAGATTGACCTTCTCTATGCCGCCGTTTGCACGAAAAGGCAAGGACACTAACGCAAAACAACCAAACCTGTTCCCATGCAAGAAAGCAAAGTGATGTCAGAATACCGCATAGCCCTGAAGGAGAAAATCCTACAGACTGCCATAGAAGAGTTTCGGGCAAAAGGTATAAAAGCGGTGAAGATGGACGACATTGCCGCCAAGCTCTCCATCTCAAAGCGTACCCTCTACGAGCTGTACGCCAACAAGGAAGACCTGCTTCTGGAGGGAATGAAAAAGTCTTTTGCCGAGAAGTGTCGGGAATGTCCGCAGCAAGCCTCGGAAAACATGAGTGCCATGGATGTTCTGATACAGGAGTTGCGCACCAAGATGGATGAGTTCAGGACAACCAATCCGCTCTTCTACTCCGACATAGAGCACTATCCACGGTTGCTGGACTTCCTTCGCCTGGAGAAAAACACCAACCACACGCTGTTAGTACAGTTTCTCCACCGCGGCGAGGAAGAGGGTTACTTCTGCAAAGGACTCGACTACGACTTCATAGCCGACCTGATGGATGAGCAGAGCAGCCTCATCATGTCGCACAAAATGTACAAGAACCGCCCCATGCAAGAGGTGTTGTTCAACGCACTGCACATGACTATACGCGGACTGTGCACCACAAAGGGCATGGAAATGATTGACGCGTTCATAGCAAAGCACAGGAGCTGACAGGCAATGCCCGGTTTTTCCCTTGTGCAGCAACGGAGCTATGCATCTTTTTACAAACGCATTTTCAGGCTTCACCGCCTTCAAGGCCATACCTTGATAAACGGCACGAAAAAGTATCTTAAGATACATCGCCAAGTATCCTAAGATACTTTGCCAACTATCTTAAGATACTTGGGCAACTAACTTATGTGGCAGGAATAGCACGATTTGAAAAACACGTGGATTTCCCACATGTCTATTTTCTTTTTATTATCTTTGCAGCCGGTTTATGCCTCTGGATAACAAAAGGCATACACGACACATTTTAAGGAGGAAGCGAACATGAAACAGAACTCACCTAATTAAAACAACAAGGAATGAAAACAGGAACAAATAAACCAATTACTCTGAAGACTCTCACTAAAAACAGTGTATGGGACGCCAACGAAAGCGACATTCTCCGTGTGTGGGAGGAAATCGGCAAGGACGCTGACGCCAGAGACAACATGCGACACTATGCAGGTATAATAAAGAGTGCATTCGATCTGGAACAGATAGAAAACACCCCTGCGATGAAAAGCAAGTATGAAAAGATGGGCTACAAGACACATGCCGTACACAATGGTGAAGAAGACAAGACCTTGTGGGCTGTCAAGAAACGCCCCATCGTGCGTGTCACTGACCTTACATACGAAAACATACACCACATTTCAGCAGCCAAACTGACAGAAGTGCTCGACCGCAACTTCGGAGGAGGCTGGGACTCACTGTCGCAAAGCATAAAGGACATCATAGAAAGCGGCTTTGACATTTCGACAACGACACTCCCAAAAGACAGGTTGCACAAGCCAGGGGGAATGTATGAAAAGAAAGTAGCCGACGGATTTGACGTGCTTGAGGTGCCAAAGGGCACTTGGGTGGAAGCTATCTTCGTGAAACTGAAACCGGAGATGGAGAAACCGCGCATAGCAGAACCTGCAGCACGCTCAGAAAACGACGAAGACGAAGAGCCGGAAGACACATACAACAAACCGGAAGAAGACGACATCGAGCCGGAAGAGCCGACCGACTTCAGCGACGACATGACAGAAGAGAACTACCGGACAACGTTCGACGTTGACGGTGACCCGGACGAGGAAGCCGAAAACATCTCCGACTACGGTGAAGAACAATAAAGGCTGACCCTGTTAACAAGGACAGTCTTATGGGTGGTTCTATAAATTACCGCCCTGATGTTATCAGAGTGAAGAAGGGGCTAATCCACTGTCATGTGGAAGCAACCCTGCTTCACTTCGTATTTGATATGGCAACGCTTCTGTTCCCGGAAGTCGCGCAGCACCTCGCTAAGCACCCATTTAAGGGAATCATTGCGCACTCTCCACCGCTCCGGCCCTTCAGGGTCTTCCACTGTCTTATAGCGGTTATAGCAGATGTCAAACGTTGTTCCGTACAGATGGCAACTGTTTTCAGTTGCATTGCCGTTGCGGCTACGCAACCGCTGCACATCATCCTTGGTGCGCAAAACGCTTGTCACGATTATCTTGTGCAACGGTATTCCCTTGACTTGTAAACTGTCGAAGAATGTGCGCCCTATGTCCTGCAGCAGTACTGCGGCACGAGGTACAAGATAAGGAATGCTGTTGTTGAGCTTGTCTACATGGAAATAGGGATTGCTGCCCACATACACAAGCTCTTTCTTGCGGTGTTCAGCCTCCACACGGTCCTTTACGGGCGACACTCCGTGGCGTTTGGCCGCCACAAGCTGCACGTCGTTGTTGTCTGGAAAAGTGTTTTTGAACGAGGGAACACTGTATATACGGTTTTTGCGCAACGTTCCATCGGCTTTGTAGAAACGGCTTGCAGTGCGCGAAGCTGTGGTGTCGGGTGTGGCAGTAGATAGTTTCTCTTCACTGGTTTGTAGGTTTTCAACCTTGTCTTTCCCCGTTTCTCCGGCCACTCCGGGGAATATGCACCTCACAAGAGCCAGCACTGCAACCACAGCGAAGAAGCCTTGCAAGTATCTTTTCTTCGTTACCATATCTTTGTTATCATAATAAGCCCGTCTGCTTGTCTCTCTGCAAAGTTACTGTTTTTCCATGAAGTCCGGGGCATACACCTTTATAAAAAGGGTGGAAAACAACGCCATATTGGAAAATAATACGTAATTTTGCACTGCAACAAAATGCCGCGACAAATTGATTGAGAAGCATATCGTACTTGAAGACATCGACCCGGTAGTGTTCTATGGGGTTGACAACGCCCACTTCCAGATGATCAGAGCGTTGTTTCCCAAACTGCGGATTGTGGCGAGGGACAATGTAATCAGGGTGCTGGGCGACGAGGAGCAGATGAGCTCGTTTGAGGAAAACATCGAGACGATACGCAAGCATGTGCTGAAATTCAACTCTCTCAATGCGGAAGACATCCTCGACATAGTCAAGGGAGGGCGGCGGAGCGTTGCCGTACCGGACGATGTGCTGGTGTATAACATCTCGGGAAAGCCAATCAAGGCACGGAGCGAAAACCAACAAAGGATGATAGAGGCCTACAACCGCAACGACATGGTGTTTGCTGTAGGCCCCGCAGGCACGGGAAAGACCTACTTGGGCATAGCCCTTGCGGTGAAGGCCCTTAAGGAAAAGGCCGTGAAGAAAATCATTCTTAGCCGTCCGGCAGTGGAAGCAGGAGAGAAGCTCGGTTTCCTGCCCGGCGACATGAAAGAGAAGATAGACCCGTACCTACAGCCCTTATATGATGCCCTTGAAGACATGATACCGGCAGTGAAGCTTCAGGAGATGATGGAGAAACACGTTATACAGATAGCTCCACTGGCCTTTATGCGCGGACGCACTCTCAGCGATGCTGTGGTGATACTCGACGAGGCACAAAACGCCACTTCGGCACAGCTTAGGATGTTTCTTACAAGAATGGGATGGAACTCCAAAATGATAATAACGGGTGACCGCACGCAGATAGACCTGCCGCGCGAGCAAAGGAGCGGACTGATAGAGGCACTCGACATTTTGGACGGCGTTGACGGCATTGGCATTGTCAACCTGAAAGCAAAGGACATAGTGCGCCACAAGCTCGTGACAAAGATAGTGAACGCATACGAAACATACGACAAGGCAAAGACTAAAAAAACGACATAACGACAATGAAAGCATTGACAAAGACTGACTTTCATTTTGAAGGTCAAAAGAGTGTGTACCACGGAAAGGTACGCGACGTTTACAACATCAACGATGACCTCATGGTTATGGTTGCCACCGACAGGATTTCCGCTTTTGACGTAATCCTGCCCAAGGGCATTCCTTTCAAGGGACAGGTGCTCAACCAGATAGCAGCCCAGTTTCTTGATGCCACAAGCGACATCTGCCCCAACTGGAAACTGGCAACTCCCGACCCGATGGTAACCGTCGGACTAAAGTGCGAAGGCTTCCGCGTGGAGATGATTATACGCGGTATACTGACTGGTTCGGCATGGCGCGAATACGAAAAGGGATGCCGCGAGATATGCGGAGTGAAGCTCCCCGACGGAATGAGGGAGAACCAGTGTTTCCCAGAGCCTATCATAACGCCTACAACAAAAGCTGATGAGGGACACGACCTCAACATATCAAAGGAAGAGATAATCGAGCAGGGCATCGTCAGTGCCGAAGACTATGCAGTGATGGAAGACTACACACGCAAGCTCTTCAAGCGCGGACAGGAGATAGCCGCAAAGCACGGATTGATACTCGTTGACACGAAATACGAATTCGGCAAGCGCGACGGCAAGGTATACCTCATCGACGAGATACACACGCCCGACTCAAGCCGTTACTTCTACGCCGACGGCTACGAAGAGAAGTTCGCCAAGGGCGAGCCGCAAAGACAGCTGTCAAAGGAGTTTTTGCGCCAATGGCTCATTGAGCACAACTTCATGAACGAGCCTGGGCAGGTTATGCCCGAAATAACCGATGAGTATGCCGAAAGCGTCAGCGAGAGATACATCGAACTCTATGAGCATATCACCGGAGAGAAGTTTGACAAGGCTATCGAAGAGGGCGACATTGCCGCACGTATAGAGAAGAACGTGGCCGCTTACCTAAAGACTCGATAAATGCATACGGGCGCATTGGGACTGCAAGTCCAGGTGCGCCCATTACTGTATACATGTATGCCGGCTTCAACAGGCCGGTATGCTGATTTTCACAGGCCAATATGTATAGGCAAGAGAAGATAAACCCATACAACAACCGCGAGAGCAAAGGAGAGCAGGTGGAACGCATGTTCGACCACATTGCCCACTCCTACGACAAGCTCAACCACCGAATGTCGTGGAATATCGACAAGTTGTGGAGACGCAAAGCTGTGAATCAGCTCGTGCCTTTTGCTCCACAAACGGTACTTGATGTGGCTACGGGAACGGGGGATCTTGCCATACTTACCGCACAAACACTGACCCCCCGGTGTGTTGTCGGAGCGGACATCAGCGAGGAAATGATGGGAGTGGGACGAATCAAGGCCAAAGAAAAAGGGCTTGACAGTGTTATTTCGTTCAGGAAAGAAGACTGTATGGCACTGTCGTTCGCCGACAACTCGTTCGATGCCGTCACGGCAGCGTTCGGCATACGCAACTTCCCTGACCTCGACAAGGGGCTGAAAGAAATGTGCCGCGTACTGAAACCGGGTGGGCACCTGTGCATAATAGAGCTTACCACACCCGTGACATTTCCCTTTAAACAGGGCTTCAAGCTATATTCACACACGGTTCTGCCCATATATGGCAGACTAATATCAAAGGACACGTCGGCCTACTCCTACCTGACGGCCACCATTGAGGCATTTCCGCAAGGCGAACGCATGATGACCATACTGCAAAACGCCGGCTTCCGCAACGCGACGTTCAAGAGACTGACCTTTGGAGTGTGTACAATGTATTTCGCAACAAAATAAACTTATAACGCTATATGGACAAGTACGGTTTGATAGGTTATCCGCTCGGACACTCTTTCTCCAAGAGATACTTCAACCAGAAGTTTGCCGACGAGGGTATAGACGCCCAGTATGAGAATTTCGAAATACCAACTATAGACCTCCTGCCCGAGGTGATTGACTCAAACATTGAGTTGCGAGGATTAAACGTCACGATACCATACAAGCAGAAAGTAATCTCCTATCTGGACACAGTAAGCCCGGAAGCAAGAGCCATCGGTGCGGTCAATGTGATAAAGATAGTGCGCGAAGGGGCGAAAACCATACTGAAAGGCTTCAATTCCGACGTGATTGGCTTCACGAAAAGCATTGAGCCGATGCTTGAGAAATATCACAAGAAAGCCCTTATCCTCGGCACTGGCGGAGCGTCGAAAGCTGTGGAATACGGACTGAAGACACTGGACATTGAGTCTGTGTTCGTGAGTCGCTTTGAGCGGACAGGTACCATTCAGTACAAGGATGTCACCCCTGATGTCGTAAAGGAGTACAACGTGATTATCAACTGCACTCCCTGTGGAATGTATCCCAACACAGAAGAGTGTCCTGAGCTGCCATATGAAGCAATGGATAGCCACAACATCCTGTACGATCTGATATACAACCCCGATGAAACCATGTTCATGAAGAAAGGAAACCAGTACGGTGCCAACACGAAGAATGGACTTGAAATGCTCCTGCTTCAGGCGTTTGCAAGCTGGGAGTTCTGGAACGGAAAGGACAAATAAGCAAAAACTAACGACAAAACCACACTATGGACAAAGGCAACAGATACATGATGCGCGGCGTAAGTGCTGCGAAAGAGGACGTACACAACGCCATCAAGAATATAGACAAGGGTATTTTCCCACAGGCATTCTGTAAAATCATACCCGACATACTGGGCGGCGACCCCGAATACTGTAACATCATGCACGCCGACGGCGCTGGAACCAAATCGTCACTCGCCTACATGTACTGGAAAGAGACGGGAGATTTGAGCGTCTGGAAGGGAATTGCCCAAGACGCACTCATAATGAACACCGACGACTTGCTGTGCGTGGGAGCCGTGGACAACATTCTTGTGTCGAGCACCATAGGGCGCAACAAGATGCTTGTGCCCGGCGAAGTGATATCGGCCATAATAAACGGCACCGACGAACTGCTTGCCCGCATGCGCAAAATGGGTGTAGGAATATACGCCACTGGCGGTGAGACTGCAGATGTGGGCGACCTTGTGCGCACGATAATAGTTGACTCTACTGTAACATGCCGCATGAAAAGGAGCGACGTAATAGACAATGCCAACATCCGACCCGGCGACGTGATTGTTGGACTGGCTTCCTTCGGCAAGGCAACCTATGAAGACGGCTACAACGGAGGCATGGGAAGCAACGGACTGACGAGTGCCCGACACGACGTATTCGCCAAGTATCTCGCTCAAAAGTACCCCGAAAGCTACGACCATGCAGTGCCTGACGAGCTTGTATACAGCGGCAACTACCGTCTCGACCAGCCAATCGAGGGACTTGAAGGAGTCAATGCAGGACAGTTGGTTCTGTCTCCGACACGTACATACGCCCCGGTTATCAAGAAGGTTCTTGACGAACTGCGTCCGAACATACACGGTATGGTTCACTGCACGGGCGGCGCACAGACAAAGGTGCTGCACTTTGTGGGCGACAACTGCCGCGTAGTGAAGGACAACATGTTCCCCATACCGCCGCTGTTCAAGATAATCAGGGAGCAGAGCGGCACAGACTGGAAAGAGATGTACAAGGTGTTCAACATGGGACACCGCATGGAAATATATGTAAATCCCGAAGATGCCGACAAAATAGTGGCCATCAGCAAGTCGTTTAATATCGATGCGCAGGTGATAGGCCATATAGAGGAAGGCAAAAAGAGCCTCACTATCAAGTCGGAATACGGCACGTTCGACTATTAAATCTATCCGCTTTTGGAAAAGGAGAAGTCCGTTTCCAAAGGCGGATTTTTCTGTGTCCGAAGATAAAGCAACCCTTTTCCAAAGCAAAAAATCCATACACACTTCAAAAACAATACAACCCGGCTTATGCCAGACAACAACAGCATACTTGAGAAACTTGACGGCCTTGTGAGCCGCTACGAAGAGGTTTCAACCCTGATAACCGACCCGTCGGTGATTGCCGACCAGGAACGTTACGTGAAACTGACAAGAGAGTACAAAGACTTGGAAAACATAATGGACGCACGGAAGAAATACCTTTCGTGTCTCAACTCCATAGCCGAGGCCAAGGACATACTGGCCAACGAGAGCGATCCGGAGATGAAAGAGATGGCAAGGGAGGAACTTTCCGTCAATGAAGAACTTCGTCCTGGTATCGAAGAGGACATAAAGATGGCTCTTGTGCCCAAAGACCCAGAAGACGCGAAGAATGTTCAGATGGAGATACGTGCCGGTACAGGAGGCGACGAAGCTGCACTTTTTGCCGGCGACCTGTTCAGCATGTACAAGAAGTTCTGCGACTCCAAGGGCTGGTCGCTCTCCATAACGAGCGTAAGTGATGGTGCAGTCGGCGGCTTCAAGGAGATTGACTTCGCCGTGAGTGGAGACAACGTTTACGGTACGCTGAAATACGAGTCAGGAGTGCACCGCGTACAGCGCGTGCCGGCCACTGAGACCCAAGGCCGTATGCACACCAGCGCAGCCACGGTGGCCGTGTTGCCCGAAGCAGACAAGTTCGAGGTAAGCATAAACGAAGGCGACATCAAGTGGGACACGTTCAGAAGCTCCGGCGCAGGTGGTCAGAACGTGAACAAGGTAGAGTCCGGTGTGCGTCTGCGCTACCCTTGGAAGAACCCCAACACTGGCGAAACTGAGGAAATACTCATCGAGTGTACCGAGACACGCGACCAACCGAAGAACAAGGAGCGTGCGTTGTCACGTCTGCGCACGTTCATCTACGACCGCGAGCACCAGAAGTACGTTGACGATATTGCCAACCGGCGCAAGACACTTGTGTCTACCGGCGACCGCAGCGCGAAGATTCGCACCTATAATTTTCCTCAGGGACGGGTAACAGACCACCGCATTGGCTACACCACCCACGACCTTCAGGGTTTCCTCGGCGGTGACATACAGGCTATGATTGATGCACTTACCGTGGCAGAAAACGCCGAGCGGCTGAAAGAAAGCGAGCTTTAGTCGCAAGAAAGGCGACACACGCAGAGACAAAAATCCCTTGGCTTGAATAGTAAGCCAAGGGATTTTTGTCTCTGACATCCTTCGGAAGCCGGCCAATGTTAGTTTTATTGCGGCTATTCCGCCTTTTTATCCTCTCCGACAATCTCCTTTGCCTTAGCGAGGGCAATGTTGATGTGACTACAGATATTGTCTGCGCCCACTATATCGTTAAAACCAGCCTTGACAAGCGTGGCATTCACATTTGGACGCACGCCAGAAAGCACCACCTTTATGCCCTCTTTCTTGCTCATTTCGCACAGGTTGGTAAGATTGTGTATGCCCGTGGAATCAACAAACGGTACCTTTCTCATACGTATGATGCGCACCTTCGGTCTGTCACCGAACGTTGCCATGATTTCCTCGAAACGGTTTCCTGCGCCGAAGAAGTAAGGGCCATTGATTTCATACACCTCCACGCCCTGCGGAATGGTCAGGTGTTCAAGATTGCCTGACTTGATTTCGGCATCTTCGTTGGGGTCTATCTCATCGGAAATAACCTTTACGTCTGTCGTTTCAGCCATACGCTTCATAAACAACAGGCAGGCGATAATAAGTCCCACCTCGATTGCCACCGTCAGGTCGAACACAATCGTAAGGAAGAACGTAATGAGCAGCACCGTAACATCGCTCTTGGGATTGCGCATCAAGGAAGCAAACGAACGCCAGCCGCACATGCCATACGACACGACAACCAACACTCCGGCCAGACAAGCCATCGGAATGTATTGCGCCAAAGGCATGAGAAAGAGGAATATCAGCAACAGCACAACCGCATGCACAACGCCAGCCACAGGAGTCTTGCCGCCATTGTTTATGTTGGTCATCGTGCGGGCTATGGCACCCGTTGCAGGGATGCCGCCAAACAACGGCGATGCCATGTTTGCAAGTCCCTGTGCTACCAGCTCGGTATTGGAGTCGTGGTGGTCGCCCACCACACCGTCTGCCACCGTGGCCGACAGGAGCGACTCAATAGCGCCGAGCACGGCAATGGTCAAAGCCGGCGACACCAATCCCTTTACCGTTTCCCATGTCATTTCCGGAATGTGGGCATCGGGCAGCGCACCGCTTATCGAGAAGCGGTCGCCTATGGTTTCTATAGAAGTGACCCCGGCGAAGTTCTTGAGCAACAGGGCTGCCACCGTCATCAATACGATGGCTATAAGCGAACCGGGTATCTTCTTGCTGAACCTCGGCGTTATGGCAATCACCACCACGCTCACCACGCCCACAAGGGTGCTCCACAGGTCAAGTTTGTCCATGTTTGTCAAGTACACGCCCCACTTCTCAATGAAGTCCGACGGCACACTTTGCAAATCCAGACCGAACAAGTCCTTTATTTGGGTGGTGAATATCGTCACAGCTATTCCGCTCGTGAAGCCCACCACAATTGGGTATGGTATATACTTTATTATAGTACCAAGGTGCAGAAAACCGAACAGCAGCAGGAATATGCCGGCCATGAACGTGGCGATGGCCAAACCCTCGATGCCGTACTGCTGGATTATTCCGTAGACGATGACAATGAACGCACCCGTAGGTCCGCCTATCTGCACCTTAGTGCCACCGAACACCGACACTATCACGCCGGCAACAATGGCCGTGATTATGCCCTTTTCGGGCGTAACCCCTGAAGCGATACCAAAGGCGATGGCCAATGGCAGGGCTACAATGCCCACTATTATGCCAGCCATAAGGTCGGACATGAACGTCTTGCGGTTGTAGCCCTTGAGACACTCTATCAGTCGGGGCTTCATAGTCAATGCTTTCATCTGTTATAAATCCTAAATACCGTCCAAAGAGGACAAATTGTGTAATTTCATTAAAGAACTGCAAAATTAATATAAATCCCCAAATTGACAAACTTTTCCAACAAACTTTACGAGGCAAAACCTGACCATTTAAGGGTGGTTCTATAAATTAGCTTTGTCAGATTGCGGTTCTATTTTCGTGGACAATTTGTTTGTGAGCGAAAGAGTATAGCGGGCTATACGACTGAGCGAACAGACAAATTGTACCGAAAAGAGACCGCAGGAT
>CAVAQY010000028.1:0-30785 GCA_963590865.1 Bacteroidaceae bacterium
CTCGCATTACTTTTGATATGTCCGTAACTTGCTCTTTCATAGGTATAAAGGTACGGAAAATATCTGATATATGCAAGAAAATACAGCTCTTTCTTGCAACAAGTTACAATGAAAATACAACAAAAACTAAAAGGTTGGAATGGACTATTTGGCTACCGCTGAATAGTTACGTTTAGGTCCACATTGCATAAAAAACGTCAAAAACATCATTTTTTAGCTGGAAATATTTTGCTGTAATTGCAAAATGACGTACCTTTGCACCCGCTATTTAGGCCGACGGTCCCTTCGTCTATCGGTTAGGACGAGAGATTTTCATTCTCTAAAGAGCAGTTCGATTCTGCTAGGGACTACAATTTAAAGAAACGAAGACATTAAGATGGCAAACCACAAATCAGCAATCAAGAGAATCCGTCAGGACAAAAAACGCACGCTGCACAATAAGTATTATGCAAAAACCATGCGCAATGCTGTACGCAAACTGCGTGCACTCACAAACAAGGACGAGGCAGTGAAGCTGTACCCGACTGTACAGAAGATGATAGACAAGCTGGCCAAGACCAATATTATCCACAAGAACAAGGCCGCTAACATCAAGTCGGGTCTTGCTCTCTATATCAACAAGCTTGGATAATAAGTAGCGTAGATTCTTCAGAAAATCATAATAAGGCCGTATCTCTATGGAGGTGCGGCCTTGTTCGTTGTATAACAGATAAGTCACAAGGATTATGGACAGTATGATGGATTGGCGACGGCTGATAACCAGCAAACGTCTTGGACAGGAGCATCGCCACAGCGAACGGCATGATGACCGTACGGAGTTCAAACGCGACTATGACCGGCTGATATTTTCCGCTCCGTTCCGCCGGATGCAGAACAAGACGCAGGTGTTCCCGTTGCCAGGTAGCGTGTTTGTGCACAACCGACTGACGCATAGCCTTGAGGTGGCCAGCGTAGGCATGTCTCTTGGCAACGATGTGGCGCGGAGTTTGTATGCCAAACATCCTGAGTTAAAGGGCACGCTGTTCGATGAAATCGGACAAATCGTGGCTACGGCGTGCCTTGCGCATGATATGGGCAATCCACCGTTCGGTCATTCTGGCGAGAAAGCCATGCAGACTTTCTTCACCGAAGGTAAGGGTAAGGAGCTGAAAGATATACTCTCGCCGACATTTTGGGACGACATAACCCATTTCGAGGGCAATTCCAACGCTTTCCGGTTACTGACTCACAGGTTCAAAGGCCGCCGCTCGGGAGGCTTCGTAATGACTTATTCCACCCTTGCGTCCATAGTAAAATATCCTTTCTCGTTGAGCGCGGCCGGAAAGAAAGGTAAGTTCGGCTTCTTCGGCAGCGAACAGGCGTATTATGAGCGCATAGTCGATGAAATGGGCATCATCCGTTTGTCTGACCCTAATGAACCGCTTGTGTGCGTGCGACATCCGTTGGTGTATCTTGTGGAGGCCGCCGACGACATCTGTTATGAGATTATGGACATTGAAGACGCCCATAAACTTAAGATTATTTCATTTGATGAGACCATAGAACTGCTGCTCGGCTTCTTCGATGACAACGTGAAAAGCAAGATATTGCGCCGCATTGACGAGGAGCAGCTGACGGACAACAACGAGAAAGTGGTGTACATGCGTGCCTGTGTTATAGGATTGTTGGAGAAAGAGTGCGCCGCCGCCTTCGTTGAAAACGAGGATTTGATACTCCGGGGGCGGTTCGACGGCAGTCTTATCGACCACGTTTCGCCCACTTGCAACACGGCTTACCGTCGGTGCGCCAAGCTGTCCACGTCGCGCATATACGGAAGCAAGCCTGTGCTTGACGTGGAGTTGTCGGGCTACAAGATAATGGAGACGCTTATGGAACTGATGGTTGAGGCCGCCGTACACCCAGAACGCTACTACTCACAGCAGCTTATACGCCGTGTGAGCGATCAGTACGATATTGAATCCGATGACCTTGAGACCCGACTCATGGCCGTTATTGACTACATAAGTGGCATGACAGACGTCTATGCCCTCGACATTTATCAGAAAATCAACGGGATTTCACTGCCGATAATATAGTAAAATATTGCTGTCCGCTAAAATCCAAAAGAACAGCGAAGCCATACTTCATCATGTAATGAGGTATGGCCTCATTGCTTGATGAAGCTGGCTTCGTTGCTAAATGAAGCAGGCTTCGATGGTCAGTGAAGCCTATTGCGTTTTATCGGATAGCAATGGATAAAAAGCTATCGTAGTAAAAGGCGATTTGGCCTTTTTTTTGACCGTCATTTAAAAAAGTACAAAGCCAATTGTGCCATACACGAAGCCATGGTCACAGAAGTTGGTGTTGTGGGAGTTTGCATAGCGGTAGCCAACGCCGAGTACAAGATGCGAGCCTCCGTTCTTGTGGACAGGAGATATGCGCAACGATGCGTCGTAGTAGTTGTTCTTCCAGTCTGCGTTGCCTATGGTGCTTCCTGCCTTGCCCACAACTCTCTGTTGGTAATTCTTTTGCTTCAAGAACGTGTAGCCCAGACCTCCGGCCAGTCCGATGTTGTTCATATACGACTTTGCATCGTTCTTTTTGTAGTGGTTGTCGGCAAATTCCAGGTTACCTATTACGCTCAGTCTTCCACCTGTGTTGAAGTCCAAGTCTACATTGTAGGCGTTCATCCTCATTCCTTTGTTGCTCAAAGAACCGGTTGCTCCAACCCCGACGCTCATAAACAGCTGTTTGCGTGGCCCTATGCCGCACTGGCAAAGGCATTGCCTGCTCCTATAATGAGCAGTATAGCCAATAAAATTCTTCTCATTTTAGTACATGTTTTACGATAATAACGAGTTTGTTGGAACACATTCTCTTGCTATACAGGATATAAAAAATGTCCCCAAATGTCGTGAATGACAAAAAGCTGAAAAGTGTGAGGGGGAGCGTGAGTACCATAAATAGAGGATTTTCCGCCAAGAGGGAGGTCTTGACTCAACGCTTCCCTCTTGGTGGAAAATCCTCCTTATTTCTCTTTGTATATTACGCTGTTTGCGCCGCTTGTTATCTGCAGGGCTTCGGGATGTTCCTTTATGTAGGAGTCTATGTGGCGCATGCGTTTTTCTTCGAGTATCTCGTCGATGGCTATTAGGATGCCTGTTTCCTCGACATCTCCGAAACCGTCATTTATTGCCGTGCCGAAGAGCTTCATTGTGGGGCTGAGGCTCATGTAGGCGTTGACCAGAGGCGGTATGTTGTAGCCCAGTTTCCTCACTTCCCGGTTGAGGATGCGGTAGTCTTCCTTGAACGACTCTTCGCAGAACAAAGCTTCCAATTCAGCCGGATCTGTCTCTATTTTCAACGGTTTCATCGGGATAACGAGGTTTTCCTTGTCGTCGAAGTGTTTCTTCAGGAAGTAGAGAATCATGTCTCTGCCTTTGCGGATGTACGAGGGATACATCGTCATCTTGCCGAAGAAGTATTTCACGTTGGGCTTTATCACGGTTAGCGCGCCGAGTCCGTCCCACAGGTTGTCAAGTGCGAAGAGGCTTTTGGTGCCGTTCTTGCTTGTGTTCTGATAGCCGAGCGAAACGAAACTGCGTCCCAGTTCTATGGTTTGGGGCATATAGTCGCGCATGAACTTTTCGGAGAAGTGGAACATGTGGCTTGTTGCCAGTATTGGTTGCCCGTTGTCGTCAATGTCAACGTCCGGCCCACAGATATAGCGGTAACCTCCAAGTATCTCTTCGGCTTCGGGGTTCCACACGATGAGCTGCTTGTAGCAGTTGTCCATCGTGTCGAATTCGTCAAGGTCGAGGGCTTTTCCCGTGCCTCCTCCGGCCTCTCTGAACACCATTTCGCGCAGTCTTCCTATCTCGCGGAGCACGTTCGGCGCGTCGTGGGCGTCAATAACGTATATCTCGTTGTTGCTTTTGTTGGTCATGCGCAGCTGCTTGTCGGGAGTCAGTTCGCTCTTTATCAGCTCTTTGTCGACCGGTTGTATTATTTCCTGTTCCATCTCCGGATTGTTGTTTGCTTAGTCTTTATCGGAATGTTTTATAGCTTGTACACGATGTCCTGCACGTATTGTGCCCATTGTGCCGGTGTCTTGCTCTTGTCAAACGTCTGCCATGGAATCGGTTTGCCTATGGCCACGCGGAATGTCTTGTGGACGTTTTTGTACATCTCGTCCACGAGGAAGAGCATGGCCGCGTTGAATTTGCCGAGGTGTCGGTCGGAGAAGTTGGCCAGACGGTAGAAGAAGTCTGAGTTGCTGCCTCCGAAATGTATCGGCACCACATCGCGCTGATACTCTACACTCTTGGTTATGAACGTCTTCTTCCAAGGAATGTCTCTCACCGTCCCGTCCTTTCCTCGCCGTGAACATATGCCGGCTGGAAACATGAGCATGTGGTTGTCGCTCCTGAATCCCTGCTCCACCATTGCCGGAAAGTTGCGTCCCTGATTTCCCGTCTTGTTTATGGGTATGCAGAGCGGTGCGAGTCCTGGCAGGTTCATCAGCAAGTCGTTCACCAGATAGCGGAACCGACTGTCGTAGTGTCGCCCTATGATGGAGCCGAGAGCCACTCCGTCTTCGCCGCCCAAGGGGTGGTTGCTCACGAAGGTGTAGAGCCGTCCGTCGTTCTTGTCGGGCAGGTTTTCCGTGCCCACCATTTCGAGAGTCATGTCGAGGTATCTGACACACTCCTCCAGCCACTCCGTGCCTGTGAGGTTGCGGCTTTCCCAGAGAAAGCGGTTCACCTCGTCTTGGTGGACAATGCGTTTCAGCCACGACACGAGCAGCGAGGGGACGAACTTGGCCTTGTTCCCCATTTTTGAGCGCAAAATTCTGTCTATGTCAATGGTCTGCCTCGAAGTCTGTTCCATTCCTCTCTATACTTACTAACGTTATGCAAAAGTAGTTTAAAAGTTTCAGATAGTGCTCCCTTCAGTTGGAAAAATCATCGTAAAAACAGCTTTTTGCAAAGTTTTAATGCCGTTGAAACGTCTTTTGTCTTTCTTTGTCACTTGGCTTCTTGGCGACACTATGCTTTGGATTGTATGTTTTGTCAGGAAAAAGATAATGTTTTCGACTCGCTTTCAGCGCATTTTGAGAACATTGAAACTTGTCGACTTTCGACTTGTGCCCTCGGCCGTTTCCTCCGTCTCCAGCAGCTGTTGTCTGAACAGGGCGAAACGGCTTTGCGGTACAACCGTTCATCGCGCTTCCGACAAATGTCAAGAAAATACCAATAGGGACATAAAAAGAGTGGGGCAAAGTGGGGAATTGTGGTGGAAAATGCGTACCTTTGGCCACGAATGGCGTATAAAGATGTACGTATGCGTTTCTTGGGCAGCATAGAAGGTAAGGTAGACTCCAAGGGGCGGGTGTTTCTCCCGTCGGCATTCCGCAAGGCTTTGGCGTGCGGAGACGGGGGCGGCATAGTGCTACGCAAGGACGTTTTCCAGGACTGCCTCGTGATTTATCCCGAAGCGGTTTGGAACGAGCAGATGGACAGCCTGCGTCTCCGGCTAAACAGATGGAACAAAGCCCACCAGCAAGTGTTCCGCCAGTATGTGTCGGAAGTGGAGGCTGTTGCGCTTGATGCCAACGGGCGCATACTCATACCCAAACGTTATCTCAGACTCGCAGCCATAGACCAGAGCGTGAAGTTCATCGGCATGGGCGACACGATAGAACTTTGGGCGGCGGAAAAGACGGACAAGCCATTCATGGACCCGAACGAATTCGGACAGGTTCTCGAAGGTCTGATGGACACAGACGACAGCGAAAAATGATAAAGACAGCGGAGACATACCATGTGCCGGTGCTCTTGAACGAGAGCGTTGACGGCCTCAATATAACCAATGGCGGCATATACGTCGACGTGACGTTCGGCGGAGGTGGCCACAGCCGTGAGATACTTTCCCGGATAGGCGGCCACGCCCATCTGTACAGTTTCGACCAGGATGCAGACGCCGAAGCCAACATCCGCAAGGAGGGCTTTGCCTGTGCCGCAGACAACGGTGGAGAGAATGCGGTGGAAGATAGTTTCACTTTCGTCCGCAGCAATTTCCGCTATCTGAAAAACTGGATGCGCTACTACGGAGTAGACCATATAGACGGTCTGCTGGCCGACCTTGGAGTGTCGAGCCATCACTTCGACGACGGCGAGCGTGGCTTCTCGTTTCGCTTCGACGCTCCTCTTGACATGAGGATGAACAAACGGGCAGGTGCAACCGCCGCCGACATAGTGAACACCTACACCGAGGCGCAGCTCGCCGATGTGCTATATCTCTACGGAGAACTTAAGAACTCGCGCCGACTGGCATCAGCCATAGTCAAGGCACGGGTGGAGAAGACAATCAAGACCACAGGCGATCTGGTGGGGGCGGTGGAAAAACAACTGCCGCGCGAGCGTTCCAAGAAGGACATGGCGCGCGTATTTCAGGCCCTGCGCATAGAGGTGAACCACGAAATGGATGCCCTGCGCGAGATGCTTGCCGCAGCCACGGAACTCCTCTCGCCCGGTGGCCGTCTCGTTGTGATAACCTATCACTCGCTTGAAGACCGCATTGTGAAGAACATCATGAAGACGGGCAACGCCGAAGGCAAGCTGCAGCAGGATTTCTTCGGCAGGATAGAAAGCCCGTTCCGCACCGTGGGCAAGGTGATTGTGCCCGGTGGCGAGGAGCAGCAGCGCAATCCGCGCAGCCGGAGCGCGAAACTGAGAATTGCCGAAAAGGCATGACAGACGAAGTGAAGACTGAAAAAATGAAGAAAGACAACCAGGAAAAGCAGGAAACGGCCGCAACAGACACCGCACAGCGGAAAGACGTGCAGCCCGAAGCGGACAAGGCCGTGGAACAACCGGCCGGTTTGACTCTGCAAATGATAAAGGACAGTGCGCGCGAGGACGACCCCAAACCGTCGCCTTCGCTCACTCTGCGCAAGATACTCGGCGGCGACATCCTCACAGCCGACCTCGTGCGCAGGCAGATATGGCTCATACTGCTCATATTTGCGTTCACCATAGTCTACGTAGCGTTCCGTTACCAGTGCCAACAGGACCTGATACTGATGGACAAGCTCGAGACAGAACTGAAGGATGCCAAATACAAGGCTCTGTCAAGCTCAAGCACGCTCACGGAAAAGTGCCGCGAGAGCCGCATACTCGAACTGCTGAAAGACAACAACGACAGTACCCTGCAAATATCCGACCAACCCCCGTACATAATACCTGTACCCGACGACCATGAGTAAGTTCAGAAACGACAAAGTAATGCCGCGCTATTTTGCCATAGCGGTTATCTTGACTCTGCTGGGCGCTGCCATTGTGGGCAAGGCCTTGTACATTATGACCGTCAAGAAGGAGTACTGGACGGAGGTGGCCTCGCGTCTTAAGCGCGACAGCGTGGACGTGAAGCCCAACCGCGGCAACATCCTGAGCTGCGACGGCCAGCTCATGGCCAGCAGCATACCCGAATATAAGATGTACATGGACTTTCAGGCCGGCGGAGAAGAGAAAGACTCGGTGTGGAAAGCCAACGTTGACGAGATATGCAAGGGACTTAATGCCATCTTCCCGGAGAAATCGGCTGCCGATTTCAAACGCGATTTGGAGAAGGGACACAAGAAAATGTCGCGCAACTGGCCCATCTGGCACAAGCGTGTAGATTACAGAACATACACGGATGTGAAGGCCCTGCCCGTGTTCAGCATGCCTAAATACAAGGGAGGGTTCCATTGTGAGGAGTTCAACGCGCGCCGCCGCCCCTTCGGGTCGCTGGCCAGGCGCACCGTAGGCGACATGTATGGAGCGAAAGACACGGCACGCTACGGACTGGAACTGTCGTATGACTCCATACTGCGCGGTACCAACGGACTGACCCACCGCCGCAAGATACTCAACAAGTACATGAACATTCCCGTCACTCCGCCTATCGACGGTGCCGACATCGTCACCACAATCGACGTGAACATGCAGGACATAGCCGAAAAAGCGGTTGTCGACGAGCTGAAAGATAAGGACGTGAACGGCAACGTGGGTGTGGCCATACTGATGGAAGTGGCCACTGGCGACATAAAGGCCATAGTCAACATGACCAAGTGTGCTGACGGCGTTTACCGTGAGGTGAAGAACAATGCCGTGAGCGACCTGCTTGAACCGGGTTCCGTGTTCAAGACTGCGTCGATTATGGTGGCTCTCGACGATGGCGTAGTGGACACTACGTACATGGTGGACACAGGTTCCGGAGTGTGGAACATGTACGGTAGCGACATGAAAGACCACAACTGGCGGCGTGGTGGCTATCAGGTAATATCCTTGCCGCGCACGCTTGAAGTCAGTTCAAACATAGGTGTAAGCCGCATCATAGACGACCATTACCACAACAATCCCGAGAAGTTTGTTGAGGGAATATACCGTACAGGACTGGCTTCCGACCTCCATTTGCCCATCGTGGGTTCCTCTCCTCCGCGCATAAGGATGCCGAAAAAGAACAGCCACGGACAGTACACCAACTGGAGCAAAACGGCTTTGGCATGGATGAGCATAGGCTACGAAACTCAGATACCGCCCATTTCTACCGTCACATTCTACAACGCCATAGCCAACAACGGCCGCATGATGCGCCCGAGATTTGTTTCTAAAGTGGTAAAAAACGGTGTGACGCTCATGGAATTTCCGCCGGAGGTGATCAAGGAACACATCTGCAAGCCCAAGACTGTGAAGACCATGCAGACCATATTGGAGCACGTGGTGAGTCAGGGACTGGGCAAAAAGGCTGGTTCTCCGTCGTTCAAGGTGGCAGGAAAAACTGGTACGGCACAGGTGTCAAAAGGTTCCAGTGGCTACAAGTCGGGCGCAACCAACTATCTGCTTAGCTTTGCCGGCTACTTCCCTGCCGACAATCCGCGCTACAGCTGCATAGTCTGCATACAGAAATCAGGGCTTCCTGCTTCGGGAGGTGGCATGAGTGGTGTGGCTTTCCGTCACATTGCCGAGGGCGTAATGGCCCACGACCTGAAGCTGAGCGTGACCGATGCGCGCGATGAAACGTCGGTTTTCGTGCCGGATGTGAAGAACGGAAACATCCTTGCTGCCGACTTTGTGCTGGCCAAACTGGGCATTAAGACCGACGCGCCGTGGAGCGGAAGCTATGCAACGGGCAACCCTATATGGGGCAAGACGGCCAAGGAGCACAATGAAGTGGAGCTGCATCGCACGCAAATGCATAGCAACATAATGCCCGACCTGACGGGTATGGGAGCGAGAGATGCGGTGTTCCTGCTTGAAAGCCGTGGCATAAAGGCCATACTCCACGGGCGTGGCAAGGTGGTGGAACAGAGTTATGCCGCCGGAAGCGTAATCGTGGCCGGAAGGAAGTGCGAACTTACGCTCAAATAGCGCAACCGTATGAAAAGACAAAACATAAAGTAACGACATAAACGACAAAGACATGAAACTCAGTGAACTGCTTGTCAACGTGAAACCGCTTGCCGTTGACGGAAACTCCTCGGTGGAGATAACAGGCGTCGACATAGACTCGCGGAAAGTGAAGCCCGGCCATCTGTTTGTGGCCATCAAAGGTACTCAAACCGACGGCCACGCCTATATAGCAAAGGCCATTGAACTCGGTGCGGCGGCCATCCTTTGTGAGGTGAAGCCCGAAGAAACGCCCCAAGGCGTGACATTTGTGACGGTCAGCTCCACGGAAGAGGCTGTGGGAAGTGTGGCCACGTTGTTCTACGGTGACCCGTCAAGAAAACTGAAGCTGGTGGGTGTGACCGGAACAAACGGCAAGACAACCATCGCTACATTATTATATAACATGTTCCGTAAGCTTGGCTACAAGTGCGGATTGCTCTCCACGGTGTGCAACTATATTGAAGACGAGGCGATACCTGCCGACCATACTACTCCAGACCCTATAGAACTGAATGCTCTGTTGGCGCGTATGGTGGACGCAGGCTGTGACTATGCTTTCATGGAATGTTCAAGCCACGCCATAGACCAGAAGAGAATCGGCGGCCTGAGGTTTGTTGGAGGTATCTTTACCAACCTTACACGCGATCATCTCGACTACCACAAGACATTCGAGAACTACCGTAATGCCAAAAAGGCGTTCTTTGACAGCCTGCCGAAAGAGGCTTTCGCCATAACCAACGCCGACGACAAGAATGGCATGGTGATGGTACAGAACACCAAAGCCACTGTGAAGACTTATTCCACACGGTCTATGGCAGATTTCAAGGCAAAGATAATAGAGTGCCACTTCGAGGGAATGTATCTCGAAATAGACGGCCGTGAGGTGGGTGTGCAGTTCATCGGCAAGTTCAATGTGAGCAACCTGCTCGCCGTGTATGGTGCCGCCGTGATGCTTGGACAACGGCCTGAGGATATTCTCTTGGTTATGAGCACACTACATAGCGTTAGCGGAAGGCTCGAACCCTTGCGCTCGCCCTTGGGCTACACGGCTATTGTTGATTACGCCCATACGCCCGATGCTCTCGAAAACGTGCTTAACGCCATACACGAAGTGCTTGACGGTAAGGGTAGCGTAATCACCGTATGTGGAGCCGGTGGCAACCGCGACAAGGGGAAGCGTCCTCTCATGGCTCAGGAGGCCGTGAAGCAGAGCGACCGCGTGATAATAACGAGCGACAACCCGCGCTTTGAGGAGCCGCAGGACATCATCAACGACATGCTGGCCGGTTTGAACGCACAGCAGATGCGCAAGGTGGTGAGCATTGCCGACCGCAAGGAGGCCATCCGCACGGCCTGTATGATGGCACAAAAGGGCGACGTGATACTCGTGGCCGGCAAAGGCCATGAAGACTATCAGGAGATTAAGGGAGTGAAACACCACTTTGACGACAAGGAGGTGATACGCTCCATATTCAGCGAACAATGACTTGAAACGCCGCCACGTTTCTCCGTTACCCTACAAAGGGGCAAGGTCGGAGCTTTGGGGCGGCACAACACGATTGAACAATGCTATACTATCTATTCCGTTTCCTCGAACAGTTCGACATACCGGGTGTACATATGTGGACATACATATCGTTCCGCTCGCTTCTCGCGCTGATTCTCTCGCTGATAATATCCGCTTGGTTCGGCGAAAGGTTCATAAAATACCTGAGGAAGAAGCAGATTAGTGAGACCCAGCGTGACGCTTCCATCGACCCGTTCGGCGTGAACAAGGTGGGGGTACCGTCGATGGGCGGTGTGATAATCATTGCCGCGATTCTCGTACCGGTGCTGCTTTTGGGCAGGATGCGCAACGTCTACATCATCCTTATGCTGATAACCACGGTGTGGCTGGGCGTTCTCGGAGGGCTTGACGACTACATAAAGATATTCAAGCACGACAAGGAGGGACTGAAAGGCAAGTTCAAGATTGTCGGACAGGTAGGCCTTGGACTCATAGTAGGCCTTGTGCTCTACTTCAGCCCTGATGCCGTGATGCGCGAAAACCTCGCCATAGAGAAGCAGCAGACCAGCGAGATTGTGGTGAAACACCGGGAGGCGGAAACGAAGTCGCTGAAAACGACCATTCCGTTTCTTAAGGGACACAACTTGGACTACGCCAATCTGATGTCGGTGTGCGGCAAATACAAGACGGCGGCCGGATGGATACTGTTCGTGATAATGACAATCATCGTGGTGACTGCCGTGTCAAACGGTGCTAACCTCAATGACGGCATGGACGGAATGTGTGCCGGCAACTCCGCAATCATAGGTGTTGCGCTCGGCATACTGGCCTATGTGTCAAGCCACATAGAGTATGCCGCTTACCTGAACATCATGTACATTCCCGGAAGCCAGGAACTCGTGGTGTTCATCTGTGCCTTTGTGGGTGCGCTGATAGGTTTTCTGTGGTACAATGCCTATCCTGCGCAAATCTTTATGGGCGACACCGGCTCACTGACCATAGGCGGTATAATAGCCGTGTGTGCCATTATCATCCACAAAGAGCTTATGTTGCCCATACTGTGCGGCATTTTCTTCGTGGAAAGCCTGAGCGTTATGCTCCAGGTGTGGTATTACAAGATGGGCAAAAGGCACGGTGTGAAGCAGAGAGTATTTAAGCGTGCCCCCATACACGACACGTTCCGCACTCAGGAGTGCCAGCTCGACAAGGACTGCCGTTACCTGTTGAAAGGGCCGAAGAGCGTAGTTCACGAGTCGAAGATAACCATACGCTTCTGGATTGTGACCATTCTGTTGGCCGCATTGACGATAATAACACTGAAAATAAGATAGGGTGGGGATTAACCACCATAAGGAGGACAACCGAAAATGAAGAGGATTGTAATACTTGGTGCCGGCGAAAGCGGTGCCGGAGCAGCCGTATTGGCAAAGAAGGAAGGCTTTGAAGTGTTCGTTTCCGATGCTTCGGCCATACATGACAAGTATAAGAAGATGCTCAACGAGCACGGTGTGGAATGGGAAGAAGGCCACCATACTGAAGAAAAGGTGCTCAATGCCGACGAGATAATCAAGAGTCCGGGCATACCGTTTGAGGCTCCTATGGTGCGCAAGGCCACGGAAAAGGGCATACATATCATAAGCGAAATAGAGTTCGCAGGGCGTTATACCGACTCAAAAATGATATGTATCACCGGCAGCAACGGCAAGACCACCACTACATCGCTCATATACCACATCTTCAAGTCGGCTGGTTACGATGCCGGACTGGCCGGAAACATAGGCAATTCGCTTGCCTTGCAGGTGGCCGAAGATCCGCACGAGTACTACATCATAGAGCTTAGTTCGTTCCAGCTTGACAACATGTACGATTTCCGTGCCAACATAGCCATACTGCTCAACATAACTCCCGACCATCTCGACCGCTATCAGAACTGTATGCAGAACTATGTTGATGCCAAACTGCGCATCATACGCAACCAGACCTCTGACGATGCGTTCATATACTGGAACGACGACCCCGTAATCCGTCAGGAATTGGACAAGTACGACATCAAAGCCGTGCAGTATCCATTCTCCGAACTGAAGGAAAAGGGTTCCATCGGCTATATCGAAGAGGGCGAATACAAGATAGAGAAGCCCACTCCGTTCAACATGGAGCAGGAGAAACTGAGCCTTACCGGCAAGCACAACATCTACAACAGCCTTGCCGCCGGTATCGCTTCGAATATCAGCGGCATAAAGAAGGAGGTGATACGCAAGAGTCTCGGCGACTTCCCAGGCGTGGAACATCGGCTTGAGAAGGTTGCAAAGGTGAGGGGTGTGCAGTATGTGAACGACTCTAAGGCCACAAACGTAGATGCCTGCTGGTACGCACTGGAGAGTATGAAGACCAAGGTGGTGCTGATACTCGGCGGAAAGGACAAGGGCAACGACTACAATGAGATAAAGGATTTGGTGAGGGAGAAGTGTTCGGCACTTGTATATCTGGGAGCAGACAACACCAAACTGCACAATTTCTTCGACGGACTGGGCATTACCGTGCGTGACACTCACTCCATGAAGGACTGCGTTGAGGCTTGCTACGAGCTGGCCAAGCCCGGTGAAACGGTGCTTCTAAGCCCCTGCTGCGCCAGCTTCGACCTGTTCAAGAACATGGAAGACCGTGGTGAACAGTTTAAGACGCTCGTAAGAAACCTGTAAGAACCGCCTTGCCGCTGAAACAATGGGCATCCGGCGGTACAAAATGACCAAACAAGACTGAATGGAAAGAAAGATAGGTAATATCTTCAAGGGAGACAAGGTTATCTGGATGGTGTTTTTCTTCCTCTGCATCATAAGCATAGTGGAGGTGTTCAGCGCATCGAGCAACCTTACCTACAAGAGCAACAGCTACATAATGCCGATGATAAAGCACTCGGGCACGCTCCTGATGGGGTGGGTCGTCACTATTGCCGTGCTCAACATGCCGTGCCGCTACTTCAAGATAGCCCTCCTGCCTCTGATAGGGGTGTCGGCCGGTACATTGCTTTGGGTGCTTTTCGCCGGCGAAAACATCAACGGGGCGCAGCGTGTCATAGACATTTTCGGCATTACGTTTCAGCCGTCGGAGATAGCCAAGGGCACTGTCATACTGGCAACGGCGCAGATACTGAGTGCTACCCAGACCGACAACGGAGCCGAGAAGTATGCTTTCAAGTGGATCCTCAGCATCACGCTTCCGGCCGCCTTCCTCATCATGCTCGAAAACCTTTCCACCGCACTCCTGCTCTGCGTGGTCGTATTCTTTCTGATGCTTATCGGCAGGGTGCCGATGCGGCAGTTGGGCAAGCTGCTTGGGGTGGTGCTGCTCGCCGCTACGCTGTTTCTCAGCATGATAATGATTGTCGGCCACGACACGCGCGAAGAGAAGCCGGAGCTGACAAAGACGGAAACGGTGGAGAAACCCAAAGAAAAGACTTCCCTTGAGAAACTCTTTCACCGTGCAGACACATGGAAGACGCGTATAGACAAGTTCCTTGACAGCAAATCAGTGCCGCCCGCAGAGTTCGATCTCGACAAGAACGCACAGGTCGCCCATGCCAATATCGCCATAGTGTCAAGCAATGTGATAGGCAAGGGGCCGGGCAACTCGGAAGAGCGCGACTTCCTGCCACAGGCATTCTCCGACTTCATATATTCAATCATAATAGAAGAGGGTGGTATTCTGGGCGCGTTTGTGGTGGTGTTCCTGTACATAGTACTGCTGTTCCGTGCCGCTCGTATAGCAGGCCGCTGCGAAAACAATTTCCCGGCATTCCTTGTTATGGGCTTGGCGTTGATGCTCGTGGTGCAGGCCATGTTCAACATGTGCGTGGCCGTGGGCTTTGCTCCAGTGACTGGTCAACCTCTGCCGCTGATAAGTAAGGGCGGAACTTCCACGATCATCAACTGCGCCTACATAGGAGCCATACTCAGCGTGAGCCGTTCGGCCAAGAAGATACCTGAACCCGTTGACTCTCAGGACGGTGAAGCCTCGGAGGCATAAGCCGTCGCGCAGGTTCAGTAGGACGTCTGCGTAAGATGTTTTCTTGCAGAGAAGTACACAAGGCAAGTCATCGGGCATTGCTCGCTTGCCTTTCGAGGCTCTGCGTTTTCCTTTTAGTAGGTGTTCGGAATTATTTGAAATACCAACTTGGGATGTAATCGGTATACGCATGGCCAATCCATTTGATTGGAGCGGCAAAAAAGACGGAAAGAAATAATAGAAAGACGGCAAAAAGCCTTAACTTTGCAGAATACACATAATTAAAAAGGACTTTAGGCATGGACGAACTTAGGGTAATCGTCAGCGGAGGCGGCACCGGAGGACATATATTCCCCGCGGTGTCGATAGCCAATGCCGTGAAAAAGCACTGTCCGGAAGCCAAAATACAGTTCGTGGGGGCATTGGGACGCATGGAAATGCAGCGCGTTCCGGATGCCGGCTACGACATTGTGGGGCTGCCGGTGCGCGGTCTTATCAGGCCGTTGTGGTCGCCCAAGAATATCGGGGTGCTCATTGATTACGTGGAAAGCAAGCGCAAGGTGCGCTCGTTGATACGTGATTTCAAACCTATGGTGGCTGTTGGCGTGGGAGGATACGCCAGCGGAGCCACTCTCGATGCTGCTGCTGCCATGGGTGTACCGTGTCTCATACAGGAGCAGAATTCATATGCAGGCATGACCAACAAGCATCTGGCCGGGAAAGTGGACAGGATTTGTGTGGCATACGACGGCATGGAGAGGTTTTTCCCTGCCGACAAGATAATGAAGACGGGCAACCCCGTGCGCCAGGCTCTACTGGAAACTACCGTGACGCGTGAGGATGCTGTGCGTGGTTTCGGACTTGACCCCTCGAAAAAGACCATACTGCTCGTGGGTGGAAGTCTCGGCGCAAGAACCATCAACGAGAGTGTGATGCAGCATCTCGACATGGTGGAACACTCCGATGTGCAGTTCATCCTGCAAACGGGCAAGTACTACAATGCCCAAATCAACGAGAGACTGAAGCAGAAAGCACCGCTGAAGAACCTTGTCGTCACCGATTTCATTGCCGATATGGGTGCGGCCTACCGTGCAGCCGACCTCGTTGTGAGTCGTGCGGGGGCAAGCAGCATCTCGGAATTCTGCCTGATAGGCAAACCCGTGGTGCTCGTTCCGTCGCCCAACGTGGCCGAAGACCACCAGACAAAGAATGCCATGGCATTGGTGAACCGGCAGGCTGCCATGTATGTGAAGGATTCCGACGCTCCCGAATCGCTGTTGCGACTGGCCATAGACACCGTGGTCGATGGTGCGAAGCTAGCTGCCCTTGCCTCCAATATCAAGCAATTGGCACTGCCGGATTCGGCCGATGTGATAGCTAGGGAAGTGATAAGACTGGCAAAAGAGGGTGCTACAGGCAAGTAAATACCGGCAGCTGAAAGCACAAACAGCTGGGAAACCGGCAGAAAGGGAAACATTCAGAAAAATGGAACTCAAAGATATAAAAGCTGTATATTTCGTAGGTGCGGGCGGCATAGGCATGAGTGCCATCGCCCGCTACTTCATGCACAAAGGTGCGGTGGTGGCCGGATATGACAAAACGCCGTCGGCTCTCACTGCGCAACTGGAGCGCGAGGGTATGCTGATACACTATAAGGAAGACTTGAATGAGATACCTCATGCCTGCAAAGACAAGGCTTCCTGCCTCGTGGTCTATACTCCGGCCGTACCGGAAAGCCACAAGGAACTGGCCTACTTCCGAGAGAACGGGTTTGAGGTGGAGAAGAGGGCGCAGGTGCTCGGCACACTGACACGGTCCCACAGGGGGCTGTGCGTGGCCGGAACGCACGGCAAGACCACCACTTCAACCATCTGTGCCCATATAATGCACCAGAGCCATGTGGACTGCAACGCATTTCTTGGCGGAATATCCAAGAACTACGGCACAAACTACATACTGAGCGACAGCGACTATGTGGTGATTGAGGCAGACGAATTCGACCGCTCGTTCCACTGGCTGCGCCCTTGGATGAGTGTAATCACCTCCACCGACCCTGACCACCTCGACATCTACGGCACAAAAGAGGCTTATCTCGAGAGCTTCCGCAAGTACTCTTCGCTCATACAGCCGGGTGGCGCGCTCATCATACACACCGGTTTGGAGATGCAAGCCGACCTGCAGCCGGGAGTGAAACGCTACGAATACAGCCGTGACAAGGGCGACTTCCATGCCGAGAACGTGCGCATAGACAACGGGGAGATAACCTTTGATTTCGTGTCGCCCATAGAAAATGTGGCCAATGTGAGCCTCGGCCAGCCGATACCAATCAACATTGAGAATGGCATTGCCGCAATGGCCATGGCACAGTCGGCTGGATGCAACGCCGAAGAGCTGCGCTACGGCATGAAGACATACGGCGGAGTGGACCGTCGCTTCGACTTCAAACTGAAAAACGACCGCATCGTGTTTCTCAGCGACTATGCCCACCACCCCAAAGAAATATACCAGAGTGCAAAAAGCATACGCGAGCTGTACAAGGATAGACGGATAACTGCCATATTCCAGCCGCACCTCTATACCCGTACACGCGATTTCTACAAGGATTTCGCCGACAGTCTGAGCCTACTCGACGAGGTGGTGCTCTGCGACATCTACCCGGCACGCGAAAAGCCCATCCCCGGAGTGACGTCAAAGCTCATCTACGACAACTTGAAGCCGGGCGTGGCCAAGGAAATGATACACAAGGAGGATGTGCTTGCCTATGTGGAGAGCCATGACTTCGATGTGCTCGTCGTGCTTGGCGCAGGTGACCTCGACAACTATGTGCCACAGATAACCAAGGTGCTGGAACGCAGATGACATTCGCATGGAAGAAGACGGCCATAGTGGTGGCCGATGTGGTTATAGCCGTGTATCTGCTGCTCGCAGTCACTGCGTTTAACAAGCCGTATGACAGCGATGCCGTGTGCTCGCAGGTGAAGATTGACATAGGCGACAGCTTCACCAACGGCTTTCTCAACGCTGGCGAGATAAAGAAGGTGCTGCAGAGCAATGGCATGTATCCGCTCGGTAAACCGTTGGACCAAATCAACACGCGAGCCATAGAGGACTTCCTCCGCAAGAGTCCGTTCGTTGACGATGCACAATGCTACAAGACTGGCAACGGAAACGTGTGCGTCACGCTCACGCAACGCACTCCGGTAGTGCGGGTAAAGGCCGACAACGGCGATGACTACTATGTGGACAACCACGGAGGGCTGATGCCCAACACGAAATACGTGGCTGACATAATCATAGCGACCGGCCGCATAGACCGCAAATATGCACGTAAGGTGCTGTCGAGAGTGGGAAGCCACATCGTCACGGACAAGTTCTGGCGCAATCAGGTGGTGCAGATAAACGTGCTGGGCGACGGTTCCATGGAGATTGTGCCGAGAGTTGGCGACCATATCGTGTATCTTGGCGAGCCTGTCTTCGTGCAGCGCAAGCTCAAACGCATGGAAAAGTTCTACAAATACGGCTTGAGCCAAGCCGGGTGGAACAGGTATTCCAACATAAGCGTGGAGTTTGACAACCAGATTATTTGCAAAAGGAAACAAAATAAAATAGAATAACAACAAAGATGGCGGAATTTATAGTAGCGATAGAGTTAGGCTCATCCAAGATAACGGGTGTGGCCGGCAAGAAAAACCTTGACGGGAGTATCGGCGTGCTTGCGGTTGTCAAGGAAGACTCGGCTTCTTTCATCAGGAAAGGGGTGGTGAACAACATTGACAAGACTGCTCTTTGCATAAAGAATATAATACAGAAACTCACAGCACAGCTCAAGACGGAAATCACCCAGGTATATGTGGGAGTGGGAGGACAGTCTATCCGCAGCGTAGGTAACGTCATTGCCAGAGACCTCGCGCCTGATACCAAGGTGACACAGGAGATGGTGATAGAGATAATGGATGCCAACAGGAGCATGACCTACCCCGACCAGGAAATTCTCGATGCAGCTGACCAGGAATATCGGGTAGACTCGCAGCTGCAACTTGACCCCGTGGGTATGCAGTGCAATCGCATAGAAGGCAATTTCCTGAACATCCTGCAGCGCAAGAAGTTCTACAAGAACCTCAACACGTGCTTTGAGGCAGCCGAAATCAACGTGGCAGAGATGTATCTCGCACCGCTGGCTCTGGCCGACAGCGTGCTTACCGAGGCCGAACGCCGCTCCGGCTGCGCCCTTGTCGATATTGGAGCCGACACAACCACGGTGTCTGTGTATAGCAAGAACATACTCCGCCACCTGTCGGTGATACCTTTGGGCAGCAGCAACATAACCAAGGACATCGCATCTCTGCAGATGGAGGAGACAGAAGCGGAGGTCATGAAGCTGAAATACGGCTGTGCCTACACCGAGAACGCCGACATTGACAACACGCTCATGCTTCCCATTGATGCCGAAAGGTCGGTTGAGAGCCGGAAGTTCGTCGAGATAGTGGAGGGAAGGCTTGAGGAAATCATCGAAAACGTGTGGTGTCAGATTCCTTCAGACTACTATGACAAGCTCTTGGGCGGCATTATCCTGACCGGAGGAGGCTCGAACATGCCCAATATCGAGAAGGCTTTTGTCAACCACACGCACGTCGACAAGATAAGGATAGCCAAGTTTGTCACGCAAACCATTGTGTCAACCAACCCTGAAGTGAACGCCAAGAACGGGACAATGAACACTGTGCTGGGACTACTCGCCAAGGGAGACCTGAATTGTGCGGGAGATTCGATCGACGCAAGCCGGGATCTGTTCGGCACAAAGCAGCATGCGCCGGCTGAACAGCGCACCAAGGGGCGTCAGGCCACCGAGACACCGCCGGGAGTGGTGCGCACCGAGGCCGAAAAGCAGCAGGCCGAGGAAGAGGCACGCCGCCGCAAGGAGGAGGAAGAGCGCATCGCAAGGGAGAAAGCCGAGGAGGAAGCACGGCGCATTGCGCAGGAAAAGAAGGAGAACAGCCCGCTGAGAAAGGGAATGAACTGGTTCAAAAAGGTTGCGGCCAAGCTCACTGACCCTGAAGAGTAGGCCGCAGGCAAGTTCCAAAATAACAAATTCAAACATTTACAGACATGACAGATAATAACAATACCCCCGACATAGTGGATTTCGGATTGCCGGAAAAGGAGCACAGCATAATAAAAGTCATCGGAGTCGGCGGTGGCGGCGGTAACGCAGTCAACCATATGTACCGCGAAGGCATACACGATGTGTCGTTCGTGTTGTGCAATACCGACAACCAGGCGTTGAACGACTCCCCCGTACCCGTACACCTGCAGCTCGGCAAGGAGGGGCTCGGAGCCGGAAACAAGCCCGAACGTGCCCGCCAGGCGGCCGAGGAAAGCGTTGAAGACATAAAGCATATGCTCAGCGACGGCACTCGTATGGCGTTCATAACGGCCGGTATGGGTGGCGGAACGGGCACCGGGGCGGCTCCCGTCATAGCCCGTATAAGCAAGGAGATGGGTATCCTCACGGTGGGAATAGTGACCATTCCGTTCCGTTTCGAGGGCGCACGCAAGATTGATCAGGCTCTTGACGGTGTGGAAGAGATGTCGAAGCACGTTGATGCGCTGCTCATTATCAACAACGAACGGTTGCGTGAGATATACCCGGAGCTTACTGTGCTCGACGCGTTCGGCAAGGCTGACGACACTCTCAGCGTGGCTGCCAAGAGCATAGCCGAGATTATCACTGTGCATGGGCTTATAAATCTTGACTTCAACGATGTGAAGACGGTGCTGAAAGACGGCGGTGTCGCCATCATGAGCACCGGTTACGGCGAGGGAGAAGGCCGTGTGAAGAAGGCTATAGACGACGCTTTGAACTCTCCGCTGCTGAACGACAACGACGTGTTCAGCTCGAAAAAGATACTGCTCAGCATCTCTTTCTGCGGCCAGAAGGACGGTAAGGACAGCCTGATGATGGAAGAGATGAACGATGTGAACGACTTTATGGCCAAATTCGGTGACTTCGAGATAAAATGGGGCCTCGCCACCGACCCGGAACTGGGCAAGAAGGTGAAGGTAACCATCCTTGCCACGGGCTTCGGCATAGAGAACGTTGACGGGATGCACAACCATTTGAAGCGTCACACGCAGGAAGAGGCCAACCGCATGGCCGAAGAGCAGGAGAAGAGTGCCGAGAGGCAGGACCGGCGCGAGCACTATTATGGTACGGACGGGAGCAACAAGAGGTACAAGCGCCGCCCGCACATCTACCTGTTCCGCTCTGACGACCTCGACAACGACGATGTAATATCGGCTGTGGAGTCAACTCCGACCTACAAACGTACTCGTGAGATACTCGACAGCATAAACAATCAGGCTTCCGGTGGCAGTTCTGCACAGGATGAAAAGGACGACCAGCCGCGTGAGGCCATACAGGGAACCATAAAATTCGCATAGTACCATGGCATTATTTGAACAAGTAAGCAAGGACATTATCACCGCAATGAAGAGCAAAGACAAGGTTCGCCTTGAGGCTTTGCGCAATATAAAGAAGGTGTTCATCGAGGCAAAGACCGCTCCGGGAGCAAACGACACTCTCGAAGACGCCGTTGCCATGAAGCTGCTGCAGAAGTTGGCCAAACAGGGACAGGACTCCGCCGCACTTTATGCAGGACAAAACCGTCAGGATCTGGCCGATGCCGAACTTGCGCAGGTGAGCGTTATAGAGGAATATCTGCCCAAACCGATGGAAGCGGCTGAAATCGAGGCTGCCGTAAAGGACATCATCGCACGTGTCGGTGCACAAAGCATAAAGGAGATGGGCAAGGTGATGGGCGTTGCAAGCAAGGAACTTGCCGGCAAGGCCGATGGCAAAGCCATCTCCGAAGCCGTAAAGAAACTGCTGGCGTGACCCTATTATGGTCTGACCAACAGCATTTAACCCTCTTATAAGGACTAATAGATGCAGACAAAAAGCCATTTGTCGGTGCTCATACACGACCAGGCCGCAAAGTACGGCGACCGTGAAGCACTGCTATACAAGGATTTCGGGGGCAAAGAATGGAAGTCTTGCTCGTGGAACAAGTTCTCCGAAATGGTGAAGCTGGTGTCTAACGCCATGCTAAACCTCGGCGTGAAGGTGCAGGAAAATGTGGGTGTATTCTCACAGAACTCCATGCAGTACATCGCGTGCGACTTCGGAGCATGGGGCATACGGGCGGTTACCATACCGTTCTACGCCACAAGCAGCGAACAACAGATACAGTT
Source organism: Bacteroidaceae bacterium (assembly GCA_963590865.1). Lineage (GTDB taxonomy): Bacteria > Bacteroidota > Bacteroidia > Bacteroidales > Bacteroidaceae > Prevotella. The sequence goes on from CAVAQY010000028.1 coordinate 22,174, forward strand.
CATGCTCAACGATGCCCAAGTGCGCTTCCTTTTCGTGGGCGAACAGGAGCAGTACGACAAGGCTCACCGTGTGTTTGCTCTATGTCCCACTCTGGAGCGCATCATCATTTATGACCGTAGTGTGCGCATAAGCACTCACGACCCCAATGCCCTGTACTTTGAAGACTTCCTCAAACTGGGCGAAGGAATGCCGAGACAGACTGAGGTTGAGGCTCTCTACCGTCAGGCCACAAAGGAAGACATTGCCAATATCCTGTACACCAGCGGTACGACGGGCAACAGTAAGGGCGTGATACTCACCCACGGGCAGTATATGGCGGCTTTTGACGCCAACGACAGGGCTGTGAGTGTGACCGAGAATGACCGCATCATGAACTTCCTGCCCTACACCCACATATTTGAAAAGGGCTGGGCATTGCTCTGCGTGACCGAGGGTGCGACCCTGATAGTCAACACCGATCCGCATGAAGTGCAGCAGTCCATGCGCGAAACCCATCCCACGAGCATGTGCTCTGTGCCGCGTTTTTGGGAGAAGGTGTATGCTGGAGTAATGGAAAAGATAGAAAAAGCCAACCCTGTGCAGCGCAAGATATTCAGGAATGCCCTCGAAATAGGCCGCAAGCACAACATCGAATACCTCAGCAGGGGCAAACGGCCGCCGTTGACGCTCCATCTGGAATATGAAATGATAAACAAGACGCTGTTCAGTCTCATCCGCAAGGAGCTTGGACTCGTGCGTCCCAACATATTCCCGACCGCCGGAGCCACCGTGTCGGAACACGTTGAGGAGTTTGTCCACTCCATAGGCATCAACATGATTGTGGGCTATGGACTGACAGAGAGTCTTGCCACCGTGTCGTGCGACAGGCTTGGCGAACCCTTTACTGTGGGTTCTGTGGGCAAGCCCATAGATTCGCTCGACATAAAGATAAGCGAGGAGGGTGAGATATTGCTCAAAGGTCCAACGATAACCCCCGGCTACTATAACCGTCCCGACTTGAATGCGGCTGCATTCGATGCCGACGGATATTTCCACACCGGCGATTCGGGCAGTCTGAAGAATGGCGAGCTGTTTCTCAAGGAGCGCATAAAGGACTTGTTCAAGACTTCCAACGGCAAGTATATTGCACCGCAGATGATAGAAGCAAAGCTGCTGGTCGACAAGTTTGTCGACCAGATAGCCATAGTGGCCGACCAGCGCAAGTTTGTGTCGGCACTCATCATACCCGAATATCGGTTGCTTGAGGATTATGCGCGCGAGCACAACATTCCGTTCAACGGGCGCGAGGACCTGTGTGCATCCCCTGTCATTATACGTATGATGATGGAGCGCATAGGGACCTTGCAGCAGCAGTTGGCTCCTTATGAGCAGGTAAAGCGCATCACACTTCTGCCCCACCACTTCAGTATGGAGAGAGGAGAGCTTACAAACACACTGAAACTGAAGCGCAAAGTGATAAACGACAACTACAAGCGCGAGATTGATGAGATGTATAAGGAATAAACAACGATGATAACAGCCGACCAGTTGAAGGACGTGTTGGAGCGCGCCGAGGCGCTACACCGTTATCTTGACATAGACAAGAAGAAGATAGAGTTTGAGGAAGAAGACCTCCGTACCCAGGCTCCCGATTTTTGGGAAGACCCGAAGCGTGCAGAGGAGCAGATGAAGAAGGTAAAGGGCATAAAGAAATGGCTTGACGGCTACGCCGAAGTGCGTACCTTTGCCGATGAGCTTCAGTTGGCTTTCGACTTCTATAAGGACGAAATGGTCACCGAAGAGGAGGTTGACGACGACTACGCCAAGGCCATAAAGGCCATTGAAGACCTTGAACTGATGAACATGCTGCGCCAGAAGGAAGACCCGATGGACTGCGTTATGAAGATAAACAGCGGTGCCGGCGGTACTGAGAGTCAGGACTGGGCGCAGATGCTTATGCGAATGTACCAGCGATGGGCAGAGGCTCATGGTCACAAGGTCACCATAAGCAACCTGCAGGATGGTGATGAAGCCGGCATAAAGAGCGTCACCATGCAGATAGAGGGTGGCGAATATGCCTACGGCTACCTGAAAAGCGAGAATGGAGTACACCGTCTTGTGCGCGTTTCTCCGTTCAATGCACAGGGCAAGCGCATGACCAGTTTCGCCAGCGTGTTTGTTTCGCCGCTTGTCGATGACACCATAGAGGTGTATGTCGACCCTTCACGCGTCAGTTGGGACTTGTTCCGAAGCGGTGGAGCCGGTGGACAGAACGTCAACAAGGTGGAAACGGGTGTACGTCTGCGCTATCAGTACGTGGATCCCGACACAGGTGAGGAGGAAGAGATACTCATCGAGAACACCGAGAGCCGCAAACAGCTTGAAAACCGCAACAACGCCATGCGCTTGCTCAAGTCGCAACTCTACGACAGAGCCATGAAAAAACGTCTTGAGGCGCAGGCTAAGATAGAGGCAGGCAAGAAGAAAATAGAGTGGGGCAGTCAGATTCGCAGCTACGTGTTTGACGACCGCCGTGTGAAAGACCACCGTACTGGCTACCAGACCTCAGACGTTGACGGTGTGATGGACGGCAAGATTGACGGTTTCATCAAGGCTTATCTGATGGAGTTTCCCGTCAACGACGATCAGTAGCAAAGCCGTTGTCGTGACAGCACGCGTAAATGGCACCTGCTGACCTGCAAATATATACGGATAATTTTGAATACCTACTTACCATAACCTAAAAACACTACAACTATGAACGACAAGAGCAAGGCTCGCCGCGCAGCCTACGAAAAGCGGCAAGAAGAGAAGGGACGCAAAATCGTCAACTGGATATTCGCAGTATTGGTGATCTTGGCCGTCATTTTCATCATCTATTCAGCCACAATAGCCGGATAGCGGCATGAGCGGACTTGAGATAGAGCACAAATTCCTTGTGCTTGACGACAGCTACAGGCAAAGTGCCAAGTCGCACAGCCGCATCCGTCAGGGTTATATATGTAGCGGCCACGGGCGTACTGTGCGTGTGCGGCTGCGCGACGACCGCGCTTACCTTACCATAAAAGGCCCGTCGGTTGACGGGGGACTTAGCCGATATGAATTTGAAAAGGAGATAACGCTCGACGAAGCCCGCCATTTGTTTGACTTGTGCGAGCCGGGTGCTATAGACAAGGTGCGCTATCTCGTTGACTATTGCGGCCACACGTTTGAGGTGGACGAGTTTCACGGCGACAACGAAGGGCTCGTCATGGCCGAAGTTGAACTGTCTGCAACCGGTGAAGCCTTTGAAAAGCCCAGTTTCATCGGGCGGGAGGTAACTGGCGACCGGCGGTTCTACAATTCCTATCTGACCAAGTTTCCTTTCAAGACTTGGCGTTCCGACGCGCCAACAGCATCCCTATGACAGCCGCAAGGGTCACTCCCGTGGCGTTTGCGGCCAAGTCAAGCCAGTCGCCGCTGCGCCTTCCGTTGGTGCAATACTCCTGAAGCAGTTCTATTATGCCGCTCATTATGATGGGAGCTGCCCATGCGAGAACGAAAAGCTTTGCCTTTCCAATCGTTCCCTTCCTGTGTTTCCTCAGATATTCAATCCACATCACGCTGCACGTTCCGCCATACATCGCGATGTGAACCCACTTGTCAATCATTGTGACATTGTCGAGTGGAGTGTGGGGTGGTGTGAAGAACGACAGATACCAGATTGCTATTAAAAGCACAACTGTCAGGGGGTATTCTCTTACTAAATGATATAAATACCGCATATTGCGTTGTTATTTGGACGCAAAAGTAAGAAATGTTTTATACTTTTGCAAAACATAACACGAAAAAAGTATTCTATGAAACAGACAGACAGAGCCAATTTCGGCAGTAAGCTGGGCATAATACTTGCCACGGCAGGTTCTGCGGTGGGGCTTGGCAACGTTTGGCGGTTCCCCTATATGGCCGGCAACAATGGCGGAGCGGCTTTCATCATTATCTATCTCGGCTGTATGCTGTTGCTCGGCATCCCGTGCATGCTCAACGAGTTCATCATCGGTCGTCACGCCCAGACCAATATGGTGCGTGCCTACAGCCAACTTTCTCGCGGCACCATGTGGGTTGCCGTGGGTATACTCGGCGTGTTCACAGGCTTCATCATCACGAGCTACTATGCCGTAGTGTCCGGTTGGTGTCTGCAATACATCTGGGCTTCGGCCTTAGGACAGCTGCAGGGCGACACCGAATTTGTGAAAAACTATTTCCAGAGCTTTGAGCAAGACCCGCTGAAGCCCATCTTCTGGGCTGTGGCGTTCATCCTTATCACCCATTTCGTGATAGTCCGTGGAGTGCAGAACGGCATTGAGCGCGCTTCCAAGATGATGATGCCCACGCTTTTCCTTCTGCTGCTCGTTATTGTCGTGGCCGCCTGCACATTGCCGGGTGCATGGAAGGGCGTAGAGTTTCTGCTCCGTCCCGATTTCAGCAAGCTGTCGTCCTCTTCTTTTCTCGATGCTTTGGGGCAGACCTTCTATTCGCTTAGCGTAGGCATGGGATGTCTTTGCACCTTCGCTTCCTACTTCAAACGCGACACAAACCTTACCCATTCGGCTGTCCAGATAGCTTTTCTCGACACAATGGTGGCCGTTCTGGCCGGACTGGTCATCTTCCCTGCGGCTTTTTCCGTTGGCATCAATCCCGATTCGGGTCCTTCATTGGTGTTCATAACTTTGCCCAACGTGTTCAATCAGGCGTTTCATGCGCTGCCCGTTCTGGGCTATCTGGTCTCAATACTGTTCTATGCCTTGCTTGCCCTTGCCGCCCTCACTTCGCTAATATCTCTGCATGAGGTCAGCACCGTGTTCTTCCACGAGGAACTGAACATAAGCCGCAGGAAGGCAGCGTGGCTCGTCACCGTAAGTTGCTCAATCATCGGAGCGTTGTGCTCCCTGTCGTTGGGGCGTTTCGATGGTCTCCGGCTGTTCGGCAAACCTCTGTTTGAACTGTTCGACTTCGTTTCCGGCCAGATATTCTTGCCCATTGGCGGATTTCTCACCTGCATATTCGTGGGTTGGTATCTGCCCCAAAAGCTGGTGCGCGACGAGTTTACCAACAACGGCCAGCTGCGCGGCAAGTTCTTCCGCGTCTATCTGTTCTGTGTGAAGTATCTGTGTCCGCTGCTCATCCTTATGGTTTTCCTCAACCAGTTCGGCATAATCTGACCGCAGAGGCATGAAACGGCAACCACGGCGCATCAGCTATGGACTGTCAGACCGCAAGGCGGTTGTAGCCCTCCTTGTGCTTGCCTTGGCGGCAACTGCCGTTGTGGGCTACATGGGATGGCGCAACGACCGTTCCACAGCGACCTCCGACTCCACCACGACGTCGCTTCCGCCCAATAGCGAAGAGCAACTGTTTGGGGAGCAACCGGAGTATTATAATGTTGAACCGCGCAAGACCGAGCTGTTTCCCTTTGACCCCAACACCGCCGACTCCACCACATTCCTGCGCCTTGGACTGAAGCCGTGGCAGGTGCGCAACATTTACAAGTACCGCGCCAAGGGCGGAGTCTATTCCCGTCCTGGCGATTTCGCACGTCTCTACGGGCTTACTGCCGGCCAGTTTCGCCGCCTTAAGCCCTACATACGCATCTCTCCCGAGTTCCTTCCTGCCTCCGAAGCCATGGGAAAGGCCGTGCGCAAGGAGCAGCGTGACAGCAGCTTCCAGTCAGGGCGTCGGACATACAGCAACAAGATAACCGCCTCGGAACGCGTCAAGCTCAACACCGCCGACACCACAGAACTGATGCGTGTGCCCGGCATCGGCCGCTATTATGCCCGCCAGATAGTGCGTTACGGCCAGCGTCTCGGCGGTTATGTCAGCGTGGACCAGCTCGGCGAGATTGAAGACTTTCCTGTTGAGGCCAAACAATACTTCACCATAGAGAGACAGACGCAGCGGCGCATCAATGTGAACAAGCTCACCCTGATGCAGATGTGCCGCCATCCGTACATGGGATATGCGCGGGCTAAGGCCATAACCGACTACCGCAGGCTGCACGGACGGCTGCAAAGCCTCGACGAACTGCGTGCCTGCCGCTTCTTTACCACCGAAGACATACGCCGCCTTGAGCCTTATGTGGAGTATTGACAAGTGGGTGTCCTGAGGGCTAAATGTGGCGTAGCCAATAACAAAAGCCTCCGCAACCGGATGCGTAAAGCATCGTTGCGGAGGCTTTCTGTTGCCGTCAAAACGGGCAAATCAATACTCTATCTTCAGCAGATACGTATTTTCGCCGTTGGTTTCGGTCTTTTTCTCGTTCTTTATCTCATACTTGTAGCCTCTATATTCTATGTATTCGGGGTCGTAAGGCTCGTTGCCTACCACCACGTCATACTCCCAGTTTGTGCGTGTGAACGGTTCTTTCCACGCAAGGCTTTCGGGTCGCTTGTTAGCGCCAAGCGTGTATTGCCCGATGTACTTCCATGCGGGATAGCTATAGTATGTGCCCGACTTGTGCACTGTCACGTTTGGTTCGAGAAAGGGTGTCCACATTTCGTTGGCGTATTCCGAATCGTCGCCGATGACCATTTCCGGCAGACAGGGTATGCGCTTGCCCAAGAGGCCGGCCATGTAGAGGAAGTTGTAGTCGTCGTCCATGTGGGATACGATGGGCAGAAGGTCGATGCTTGTGTTGTTGGCATAGCGGTGGGCATACATGGAGTCGCGGCTTACCACCGTTGTGTCGGCCCTGTGGTAGCCGTATTCCTGGTATATTACCTTTGCCAACAGGCCGTCGGCATCATATTTCAGTATCGTCGTGCTCGACTCCGAATATACGTTGTCGCTCACGAGCGAGAGCCTTTGGTTGTCGTCGTAGGTGAAATAGATAGAGCTTTCGCCGTCTGTAAGTTCGGTCACATAGCCATACTTGTTCAGTTTTGCCGTGAGGTTGTCGGGCGTATCATCCGTCTCGGTGCGCGTTATGGCCACCTCACCGCTCACGGAGTAGTCGAATGTGGCGGTGAAAGAACGGTTGCCGTATGTGCCATCGGTGGTGTATGTTATGCGGGCGAGCCTCTGCTTGGAATCCTTGTCGGCTGTGTAGTAGGCAAATTCCCACGTGGCGTTCTCGGGCGTGCCGTTGTCGTTGAGCTGCTCGGTACGCGTAATCTTCTTTACTTGGTTCAGTGTTTCGGTTGTACCGCCACCGTTCACTTCGGTACTGTCCTTCCCGTTACCGCCAGAGCCGCCAGTTCCGCCGTTGCCATTGTCGTCATCGCCGCATCCGGCCAGCAATGTGGCCGCGAAGAGCATAAACATCAGTCTTCTTGTCATAATTCTTTTTCTGTTTTTGTATGAAATGGATAAATATGTCTTATGTAAAGATAATGCGAGCAAGCGGGAAGGAAACTTATTTCCTTGCTTAGGGGTGCCGTTTGTTGCCTACAAAGATAGGAAAACATTTAAAATGTAGATGCATACCCCCCCCCTGGTTAACAACGGTTAACTTTATTTGTTTTTTATAAGTCTTGACGAATGAAAGAATAGTTGATACCTACTACGAGAATAGAATTTTCCCACAGATTTCACAGAATTCACAGAACTTTCAGTGGGAACGCATTATAGCTCAAGTCATTCTGTGTATTCCATGCATTCCGTGGGAGGTTAAAATATCCCCGCAGATTTCACAGATTTCACAGAACTTTCAGAGGGAACGCATCACGTCGCAAGCCATTCTGTGTATTCCGTGCATTCCGTGGGAGGTTAAATATCCCCGCAGATCTCACAGAATTCACAGAAATTTCAGTGGGAACGCATTATGGCGTAGGCCCTCTGTGCATTCCGTGCATTCCGTGGGAGGTTGAAAATATCCCCGCAGGTCTCACAGAATTCACAGAAATTTCAGAGGGAATCCATTATGGCGTAGGCCCTCTGTGTATTCTGTGCATTCCGTGGAAGATTAAAATATTCCCGCAGATCTCACAGAACTTTCAGTGGGAACCCGAGTGTGTCGATGAACGTCGAAGTTTCATGCGACCTAAAGATGCGCTTTATTTTTTTAGCGGACAGCAATAATTAACAACTCCCATGTTGCTCAGGTAATTATAAATAAAGTTAACGCATTAGCTTGCGGAATTAAGGATTATCGCCATCGCCTGTCTCTTGACAGGTGTAGGTATCAGCATGGCAATACGCCAAAAGGACAAGATTGTCACCAAGCATCCTACCTCTCAAGTGGTGACCGATGCCCTCGCCAAACTTTCCGCACAAAAGAAAATCCAACAGAAGGTCATTGCCTCTAAGAAAGCCACCATCGTCAAAAAACACAGGATTACACCATCAGTGGAACTCTCCAAGACACCGAAGGGAATCCTATGGCAGATGTCATCATTAGCGATGGCTACACCTGCGTGAAAACCGACTCTTTGGGGCATTACCCATGAGGTGGATAAACGCTAACCTAAAGCTCGCACTTTTTTGTGCAAAGGTACGCTCTTTCTAAGCTCAAAAGCAAAATATCTTCAAAAAGTGTCGCAATCTCAAGGGAAAAGCGAGATTGCGACACTTTTCTCGCTAGAAAGTTGTCGCAATCTTATATTTTTTGTAACTTTGCGACAGGTTTTAACAAATAAAGACAAATATGAAGGAG
>CAVAQY010000029.1:0-29677 GCA_963590865.1 Bacteroidaceae bacterium
CATTGCGATAGATAGTGAGGAGCGTGCCGCTGGCATTGTTCTCTATCTTTGGCTCAGAAAGCCCCACGCTTTTCAGCCCTTGTCGTGGAACTTCGGCACCATGAACGGCAAGAAGCGCCAACAGCCTGACGACAGCGGCTCCGACGACCAGCAGAACTACGGCGGATACGGCGACAACTGATCCCGAAATATTCCCCTTTTGAATGTCGTTGGAGGTCTTGATTGCAATCAACAGCCTCTTTCGGGTTCATTGAAACCATTGATTGGAAGATTATAACACTATCTTTTTGTTCATACATATATTAATGCTTCAGGAAGTACGTTATCAACGTAACTTTATTGTAACAATGCACACACTTTCTTGTGTCTTGTGTAACAGAAAAACGAGATAAATGCACCTTATCGCTATAAAAAAGCAAGATAAGGTGCATTTATCTCGGAACTTTGCAAAATTCTCTTATTTACTTTATGAAAAAGCAGTCTCCATAAAATGTATGCCAAGACACCGTTCAATCTCTGCAATACTCTTGAATGAGAAGTTGGTTCGTCCTGAAAGAATCTTGCTGACATATTGTGGAGAACACCCAAGACGCGTGGCTATGTCGGCACGCGAAAGTTTATGTTCCTGCATATAGTCAATAATCTTCATGGAAATGCCTTGTGACCATTTCAGCCACACTTCATTGTCTTGTCTCCACTTTGCTTCTTCTGCAAAAGAAGACGGTTCGCTGCTGAGATTTCTCTCAAGGATTTTCAAGGTTTTCTCTTTCATAATTAGTCCTCCTCAAAATAATCTACAAAACTGTCTTTATCAAATATACCATTCTGCTGCAAATAGTTCCGACAAGCATTGAGCTTGTCTAATTCTATTTGAGTATGTTCTCTGTCTTGCATTGTCGCAGTGAGCTTTATAGCACCACCTGTCACAATGTAGACATTAGGCTCTACCCTAATGGCATATATTCGAAGCCAACTTGCATGGCATTCTCTGTCCCAATTACGAGCCTTTTCACGCGTCAGTTCATGTATTCTGTTGTCCGACAGACTTAACGGATGAAACAGTCCATCCAACTGCTCTGTATACGGAAAGTCTAATATCAAGCGTTCAAGGACTCTCGCATCTTCCATTGTGTCTTTTATGGCATCACTGATTTTCTCAACGTGGAAGAAGCCCTGCAAGTCATCCAAGTTGGAAAGAAAGAAGTCAAGCAAATAGTTGGCATTACTCCATCTCCGGAAAAGTAAAGTCAACTCATCCGCTTCTTTTCTCTCGTCTCTGACCGCCCAAAGATGATTATAACCTGGTATGGCTCTTACAAACTTCATATAATAGATTTCTTTATTGCAAAGTTATATATTCAGAATGAGATGTGCAACTTTTAGGTTGCACATTTTCAAGTTCCTCAGAAAAGAAAATGATCAGCGAAGAAAGGTAAGCATCCCATATAGGCCGTATTGCAATCGAGTGAGGGTGTGTCAAAATGCCCTTATAAATAAAAATCACAAAGAGGGTGTGTCAAAACCCTCCTTTTATGTCACGGTCGGCCGTAGTTATGCGTCCCGGGTCAGTGATGCGAAACCTGACTCTAAAACGGATTGGAAATCAGTCCCAACCGTCCCAGCAGTCTGTCGAATATTGCTTTGCATCGGCCTCTGTGGGAGCATCATCGCTGCTTCCGATGCCTATTCCGGCGTCGCCACCCACGCTGCTTATCGATGAAGAGTTGAACATCAGTTCGTCGGCAAGCTCTACTATTGCAGTGAAAGGCTTTGCATATTGTTTCTTTTCCATAGCTTTCAGTGTTTTTTGATGGTTTTCTTTCCGTTTCTGTCTATTACAATGCCATTGGCCGTATTGTTGATGCGCTGCCCGCCGAGTGTCCACAACTGTTCCGTGATGTTGCTGTCAGCAGACACAAGGTCTATGCCCGTCAGCTCGCTGTTGTCGATGGTGAAGTGTGCTATCTTTGCATCTGAAGCGTTGCCGTTGGGCGCGATATAGGCGCGTGTTCCCTTGAGCGTGGTGATGCCTTTGGAAGGATAGAGCTTGTCGCTGCTGATGAAATAGCTGCCTTCAGGCACGGTAACAGTGGCCTTGTATGACCCAACGAGACTGAAATTGGTGCCTTCGGCCTTGGGGGCTGCGCCGTTGGAAGCCTTGACGGTGCGACCACGAAACGTGTAGACGCTGCCTTCGGTCGAGGTTTTCAGCAGCACGGGTACGTTTGCCTCTATGCTGGCATCGGCTTTGGTGTTGAAGTTGACCGTTGCATTGGCAGCATCGGCACTGTTCTCACTGAACACAGCCACCTTGGTGTCACTGCCAAAGGCGGCCTTGGTCTCGCTGTCGGTCAGACTGAACGGCAGACAAACCGTGTTCCACACTCCGGCCTTGATGTTGCGAACAAGAGTCACCGTGGCGTTGTCCATATCTGTATCGAGGGAGAAGTCGGCGGCTTCGTCTATGGTAGCGAACGTGGCCGAACCGTGGAAGTAGAGTCGGAAGTTGTCAAACAAAGTCCAGTCGCCGTCAGCACCAGTGCCGCAGATGCCTACGGTAAGGTCGCCGTTGGCGCGGCCGGAAACAGCATTGTCATACATGTTCTGGGCGAAATACTGTGCTGCACCCACCATACTGTTGGGGCGGAATAGGTCGTCTCCGCCACTGACCAGTGTGGTGGTGTACTGGACATCGCTGTGCCAGTCGCTTGCGGAATACAGCTGCGTGGCCGAACCCTCGGACATAAGGTTCTTTACCTGCTGACGGTTGTTGTCGCAGCCGTTGAGATATATGTAGGTATCCGTCTCGTCAGTACCGTTATTGTAGGCGGTAAAGGCTGCGGCATTGTTCGTTCCTATGCGCTCAAACGCCTGTACATTGAGAGTATATTGTCCTTCGGGCATGGCTGCAAGGGTCTGGTGGAAGTCGAAATCCTTTTGGAAATACTCCGCATTGCGCCCCGTTGCGTCATAACCGGGAGCGGGATTATAGCTCCAACCGTCGGTGGCGTTGCTGTCAAAGGCCGGATTCGCAAGCAGGAAAGTAAGGTCGAAGTACTTGCCTTCGTTCATGTCAACAGTGCCTACAAAGGTCTTTACGGCTGCTGACACGGCATCAGTCTGCTCCGCAACAGCGGCTGCGCAACCCACAGCGGCGGCTTTTTCGGCAGCATCCACTGCTGTTTGCTTCAGCGAAGCCACGGCATTGTCGCAGTCAACATACACCTCTGTTGCGGCAAGCGTCTTGTCTGCTCCGTCCAGCATGGCGTTGAAACTGGCAGAAGCGTCGGCCGGGAGCGCAAAGTCGGGTGCATCGGCATCGGCAACATTGGCCATTTCAGTGTAGGATGTGCCGTCGGCTGACAGCGACAGGCTGTATGACGAGGGGAAGTTGGCTGCTTTCTTGCCCCCTACCGCCGTGTCGCTTTGGCGCGGATACAGGACAACTCGGCTTATCTGATGCGTGCCGTTGAGTGTGGCGGTAATCGTTATGTCTACAGTGGAGTTGTTGGTTGGCGACGACGTATAGCCTGTAGACTCATTGGCAATGATTCCGTTGTTGATGTAGGATAGTTTCCAGTTGTATCCATTGCCCCACTCGTCTGTAGAGGCGAACGACGCCTGCGGAGCTATGTTGTTCCCGTCTGCATCGTATATTTCTATCTCTGCAAGCTGGCAATACATGTTGTTTTGGTCGGTCGAAGCCCTGAGGCCAAGTTTCGTTACGTTGAGTTTTACGTGGCTTGCTGTGGTGTTGTTGCAGGGCAGTTCCACCATGGAACGCGGCAAGTCGGAAGCCAAGGAGATGCTGTTTGCACTCGTTTGGGCAGACACAGGGAGTGTCAGTGCTGCCACCATGGAGGCGACAGCAATAATGTTTCTTTTCATAAGTGTGCGGTTTTTAGTTCTTTACTATCATTTTCATGCCCTTGGCAAGGCAAAGCCCGGGACGAGGAGAGGAGAGTGGCTGTCCGCCAAGCGAATAAAGCTGTATGTCACCGGTGCTGATGCCGTTGCCGGCCGTAGGCTTGCCGTTCAAAGCAGTGTCAATCGCAGGACCTACGCTTAGGTTGTAGGTGCCGGAACCGAGCAGTATGACTGCGCTTCCATCAGACTTTTCCACTGAAATCACACCGTCGGTGCCGCTTTCTATGGCTTTGCCATCCTCGTAAATGCTGTTGCCAATGGCGCAAGGGAGCGTAATGCGACCCACGCTGTTGGCTGGTATTTCTACGGTGTAGGCCACTGTCTGCCCGTCAGTGCGTTCCCAAGCGCAACGCACTTGACCGTAGATGGTGCGTGTGGAAACGTCCAGACGGTTCATGTCTGCCGGAAGCCACGGAGCAATGTTCACTGTGTCGCACCCGAAACCGCCGTTACTGATGCCTCCGAGCTGCGAGAAGAACCACTCTTCGATATGGTCCATCATGCAATGGTTCTGGGAAAACGCCCCTACATCCCAGTATTCCGGGGTGGTAGTGTAGCCTTGTTCAACCCACCAGCCGTAGCTTGGACAGTCTGTCTGGTTGGCCATTTGATAGACGATGTCGTTGTAACCGTAGCGAGCCAGCGACATGAACAGCGGCTTGAGGGCTATTTCGCCTGTCTTAATCTTGTAGTTGTCCTGCTTTACCCTTTCGGCCAGACGTGCAGCCACAAGGGTTTCATTGTCAGGATCAACCAGCCCGTAGTACAGAGGCATTGCCTGTTCCGACTGACGGCCGTTTGCATAGTTGCCGTCCTTGTAGTAACGGTCGTTGAATGCCTTGCGCGTCTTCTCGGCCTGTGCATTGAAGGCTTCGGCATCAGAAGTATGACCAAGTTCGGTGGCCACTTCGGCCATGGCGCGCAACATGTAATAATAGGTGGTGGTGATGGTGAACTCTCCCGGAACAAGCGGATTTACTCCGGCGGTCTCTTGTCCCCAGTCGCTGAGCACGCTGTAGGAACTGCCGGGCATGATGTTGTCAACCGTCTTTGACGTGTAATAGTCCATCAACCGTTTCATCTGGTCATAGTAGGCTGCTATTGTAGTGCGGTCGCCGTACTGTTTCCACGAACGGTAAGGCACGAGAATGGCGGCACCGCCCCAGTTGGGGTCATCATCATAGACAGACATGAAGTGCGGCACGGTGCTCGGCACGCGTCCGTTGGCGTATTGGGCATCGAAACAGTCGAGCACAACCTTCTGGAAGAACGTCTCCATGTCGTAATTGTAAACGAGAGAGTTGTACATCTCGTTAGGCACATCGAGCCAACCAAGCTTCTCGCGCTGCGGACAGTCGGTGATTGAGTTGTAAAGCTGGCTCTGTATGCCGTCACGACAGATGGTGTGAATGTCGTTGAGCAGTTGGTTTGATGTGGTGAAACTGCCCACCTGATCCATGTTGCTGCGTATGCGCATGGCCGTAAAGTCACCGGGCGAGGGGGCTTCGTCAAGCCCAATAATCTGCAAGTAGCGGAATCCATGGTACATAAACTCCGGCCCCCATTCCTCAACTCCGTCATCGGTGCCGGCAAAGGTGTAGGTCTCGTAGGTGTCGGCGGTGCCAGTATAGTAGTTCTCCATGAACACGGAGCCGTCGGCATTGAGGCTCTCTCCCTCGCGCAGGGTGATGGTCTGCCCGGGCTTACCCTTCAGTCTGAAACGGTATTGTCCGGCAAAGTTGCGGCCGAAGTCAACCACATAGAGATGATAACCGCCGCTGTAGGTACTGTTTACCGCTACTGCCGGCCACTCTTCCACCACGCGCAGCGGTTCGTAGCCGCGGGCTTTCAGCCGACCGAAGCCCGAAGCCTGACTGCTGGCAAAGGCAGGTGCGTCCACTGTCTCTACCGTTGGCCATTGGCCTACGTTGAAATACGTATCGCCAATGCCGCTTATGGCCAGACGTGCGTCGTAGTCTTCACCTCCCCACCAGTTGCTTCCCAGCGTGGGCGATGGGGTCGTGTGCCAGTTGCCGTCGGTTACTATTACGTCGCTCGTGCCGTCGGTGTAGTCTATGTGCAGCTCGGCCTTTATGGCCTTGGTTCCGCTGTTGCGTATCTCGCCCTTAGAATAGCGTCCGGAGAGCACATCCACATTGAAGATGCCTCCGGCCAGACGTGCGATGACGGTGTTTGTGCCTTGGCGCAGCAGCGGTGTCACGTCGTAGGTGGAGTAGAGAATGGTCTTTTCATATTCGGATTCGCCCGGTTCAAGTACGTTTTGCGTTACTGGACTGCCATTCAGCGTCATTGCAAACACACCGAGACCAGACGCATAGAGCCGTGCGCGGCTGACTGTCTTTCCTTCCGCAAGGTTGAAGTTGCGTCCAAAGTAAGGCACTCGAGTACTGTTGTCGGCAAAGGACGGTGCGTCAGCATCGGTAGCCGTATAGACGGTGGTGTAGTCTCCAGCCTCTGTAGCTGTCTGTATAGTGTATGACGAGGGGAAGTTGGCAGCTTCCGTGCCGCTCTTGGCCTTGTCGTCCTGACGGGGATAGAGCACAAGACGGTCCACCTGCATGGTTTCGCCCAAGTCGGCCACAATCCACACGTGCTGATTGGCCGAACCGAACTGGTGGGTAGTGTATCCGAGCGTAGTGCCGCCCACTATTCCGTCTGTGAGGTAGCTGATGTCCCATGCCCCAATCGTCCATGTGTCGCTGGCAGTCAGTTTTGCCGTGCGCGCCACGTTGCGCTCTCCGCTGTAAATCTCCATCTCCGCCAGTTGCAGGAAGTAGTAGTTGGCATCTGTAGAGGCCGGAAGTCCGAGCTTGGTAGCGTCGAGTTTCACATAGCGGCAGTTGGTGTTTATGGGCACGTCCACACGTGCGTTGGCACTTTTAGGTGCGGCTATCCATTGGGCTGTCCACTCTGTGCCGGGCAGAAAGGCCGTGCCGAACGAACCTTTATTCTCAGTTGACTGCTGCCCTTCGGTGCCGTAAACGGTGAGAGTCCATTCATAAGAGGAATGCGATTGCAACGGTGTGCCTTCGTAACGTATCTGGTTCTGGCGTGCCGACTGCACCTTGCCCGACTTCCATACGGTTGTTCCGGCATCCGTGCGCACCGTTATCTCATAGGCTGACTGCCGGAAAGCGCGCCCGTCGCTCTGTGTTTCCCAACTGAACGTCGGCGTCTGGGTGTCAATACCCAGCGGAGAGAGCAGCCCGTTGACCTTCAGATTGGCGGTCTTGATGGCTGCGTCTGCCGACACTACCATTATGAATGTCAGCAGCAAAAGGGTTGTTAGTTTTCTCATCATTGCGGTTGTTTTAGGTTATTCTCGTGTCGCGTTTAGATTATTCTTGCGGTTGTTCTTGGGTTGTCCGCACCTTGTTCTTAGGTTAGAACTTTGCGCAAAAATAGTTTGTTTCAACGCTTGAAACAATGGTCCCAATAGGGTTTGAAACAAAATTCGGCGCATTTGAATTGCCAGTTGTCACTTGGAGAATGAAGAGTGAAGAATGGCTTGCGCAAGAATGAAGAATGAGGAGCGAAGAATGGCTTGCGCAAGAATGTACACAAGCAAAACAAATGGGGGAAGCAGCCTGACGGCAGTTTCCCCCATAATTGAAAAAGTATCCGTAAATGCGCTTTGTGCGCTGATATTTACTTAAGCTTCTTGTAGCCGTAAGCTGCGCGGTCGCCAAGCTGCTCCTCGATGCGGAGAAGCTGGTTGTACTTAGCCATACGGTCGGTGCGGCTCATAGAACCGGTCTTGATCTGTCCAGAGTTTGTAGCCACGGCGATGTCGGCAATCGTTGTGTCCTCTGTTTCACCCGAACGGTGAGAGGTAACAGTTGTGTAGCCATGACGGTGAGCCATCTCGATAGCGTCGAGAGTCTCGGTGAGTGAACCGATCTGGTTAACCTTGATGAGGATAGAGTTGGCAGCACCCATCTTGATACCCTTGGCGAGGAAGTCAACGTTGGTAACGAACAGGTCGTCGCCCACGAGCTGGCAGCGGTCGCCGATGGCAGCGGTCAGCTTCACCCAGTTGTCCCAGTCGTTCTCGTCGAGACCGTCCTCGATAGAGTCGATAGGATACTTGGTGATAAGCTCCTCGAGATACTTGATCTGCTCCTCGGCTGTGAGCTTCTTGCCGTTGGGATCCTTCTTCTTGCCGTCCTTGAGCTGACGATAGTCGTAGTACCACTCGCCGTTCTCGCATACTGCAAACTCGCTTGCTGCGCAGTCCATGGCAATCTTCACGTCCTTGCCCGGCTCGTAGCCAGCGTCCTTGATGGCCTGGCAGATGCTCTCGAGAGCGTCCTCAATGCCGTTGAGTGCAGGAGCGAAACCACCTTCGTCACCCACAGCAGTAGAGAGTCCGCGACCCTTCAGCAACTTGGCAAGTGCGTGGAACACCTCAGCACCCATACGGATAGCCTCGCGCTCGTTAGCAGCACCAACAGGACGAATCATGAACTCCTGGAATGCGATAGGAGCGTCAGAGTGCGCACCACCGTTGATGATGTTCATCATAGGCACTGGCAACACGTATGTGTTAGCACCGCCGATGTATCTGTACAGAGGTATCTGGAGATAGTTGGCTGCTGCGTGAGCTGCTGCCAGTGACACGCCGAGGATGGCGTTTGCACCGAGCTTCGACTTTGTCTTTGTTCCGTCGAGTTCGAGCATCTTGTAGTCTATTGCGCGCTGTTCGAGCACAGACATTCCTATGATGGCGGGAGCGATAACGTTGTTTACGTTCTCAACTGCCTTGAGCACGCCCTTTCCGCAGTAGCGGCTCTTGTCACCGTCGCGAAGCTCGAGAGCCTCGTTCTCGCCAGTGGATGCTCCTGAGGGAACAGAAGCGCGGCCTACGAAGCCCGACTCTGTTGTGATTTCAACCTCTACTGTAGGATTGCCTCTGGAATCCAGGATTTCTCTTGCATGAACATTTTCAATAATCATAGCTTTTTATTATATTAAATAGTTAATAATGCCTATTTCGCAGATGCAAAGATACTGCCAATAATTTATATACAATAATTATATATGTTGCAAACACAACACATTTAATATTATTTAAGGACGGTTGCAAACGCTGGTAACTGTTCAGTTCACCACGGGCACCACTCCGGGTGAAACGTAAAATAACATTCCAAAGCAGCAGTCGGTATGTCCGAACGTCTGCGGGCACTTTTCGTACCTTTGCAAAGAGACCTTTCCCCAGGCTTTCGTCATTAGAGAACCATTAGGGAACCATTGGAGAACTATTGGAGAAATCTCACGTATTAACCAACGCTCCTCTCGGGGAGCATATTGTTCAATTTTTAACACAAAAAGAGCATGAGTAAAGTTACATTGAGCCACATGTTCGAGACGGCACACCGAACGAATCCCGAAGCCATCCCGAACAAAAACAAGGTCAAGAATTGGAGAATTAGAGAATGGCAAACTTAGGAGGAACGGCGCCTCGCCGTACCAAAAAGCGCAAGCTTTAAGTGTCCTGCGCATATTTGCGCCTCGAAGAGGCCGCACATAAAGAACTATGGTATCCAGCAATGCAGTCCTTCTTTGTCAACAATAAATTTCTTCAAGTAGGTATTCGGAATTATTCGTACATAAGTATACATCAGCAAATGCCGTTATAGGCTTCAATGTCCAACGAAGTTAACTTCAATGTCCAACGAAGTTAACTTCAATGCCCAACGAAGCTAACTTCGATAGCCGATGAAGCCGGCTTCATCAGCTATCGAAGTACTACTTCACAAAACGGCATGAAAAAAGTATCTTAAGATACATCGCCAAGTATCCTAAGATACTTAGGCAACTATCCTAAGATACTTTGTCAACTAAGTTCCGTAGCAGGGAGAACTTTATTTTTCCATGGTTTTGATTACTTCCCCATTACTCTTCACAACGATGTTCAAACCACGAACTTTCCCCGTAAGCCTTCTTCCGCTCATGTCATAGCGGGAAACGGCAGGTGAGCTGTTCGCATCATAGACGACAGGACGAGTCATGCCTGTAGTTGAAAACTCATAAACAAATTTTGTGTCGTCATCCTTGAGGCAATCGACAGGAGGATTGTCTATATCAAAAGATGACCAAACCTTGATTTCCTTCATGTCGTTCTCATGGCAAATCAAACGCTCCAGGTTTTCATTGTGGCTAATATCCAGTTTTTCCAGATTATTTTCATAGCAATAGAACTCCTTCAGATCTGGACAAGAAGACACATCAATGTCGTTGATGGCGGTATTCTCAATCCTAAGCCAATTCAACTTTTTACAATCGCTGAAACTTGGTGCTTGTTCCAACTTGTTGGATGGACACTCAAACTCTTCAAGGTTTACGCATCCGTCAAGATTGACCGATGTGCATCCCGTGTTGCCGATATTCAAAAACTTCAGCTGCGACTTTACAGTAGAACTCAGCTCTATGTTGCCCAACTCTTTGTTGTCTTGCACATAGATAGCATTCAACGCTTGGTTATCGCTCAAATCAAGACCTGTCAAATTACACATGGAAGCGATAAGTTCTTCCAAAGCAACACACCCCTTGAGATTGACGCTTGTCAGGGTAGGCATATTGGAGCAGCTAAAGAGTTTCAACTTTGACAGGTTGCTGCAATCTATTGTCGCCAACTGGTTGCTGGAGACATCCAGTATTTCCAAATTGACGAATGGGGTAACATCTACTGTTGACAGTTTAAGCTTTGACACGTTCAGTTCCTTTAATGTTGGAGCCAAGTATGTATATTTTGACAAATCAAAATCAGAGATATTGGTCATGCCGACATTCAACACTTCAAGATTCTTCAAGCCTTCGATATTCAAATCCTTCAGGCTCATGGAATATAACACATCTATCCTGCGCAAGCTGCTGTTATTATGCAAGTCTACTGCTTCCAGGCTATTGTTGTTGGTGAGCGCAATGCTCTCGACGGATGTAAAATACTCTATACCCTGAAGAGAGGCAATGTCTGTATAACCAATAGCTATCTCGCCATCATAAGCCTCGGCATCCTTGTTGGTAAAACGGCCGGAACCGTTGGCAAGGTTTGTGTCTATCCATGTTCTAAAAGCCTCATCAGGAACAAACTCCTCTGAAAGAATATTATATTCAGATACAGGGCTGTCAGGTGCTTCAGACAGTTTGCCTATAGAAGAAAATGCTTTCCAACCTTCCGCATCCGCATAATCATCTACATTGGCATCCGGCACATAAAGGCGAATGCCATACGGAGCAGGATAGAAAGAACTGGACGAAGCTGTTGGAGGAACTGTGGCTTTCAGCACCAAGTCCATATCATAAGATGCAAAAGACAAGAGATAATCGCCTACGCTGTCTATCGTGGAAGGAAGCGAAAGATAGGAAAGGGCTGTGCAAGATGCAAAGGCACGTGAACCCAACTTCTTGACTCCTTCCGGAACTACCAACTGCTCCAAACTCTTGCAACCGTCAAATGCTGACTCTCCGATTTCTTCTACAACAGGCACGTTGACAGATTTAAGGGAAGAGCAAGACTGGAATGCAGACTCACCGAATGTCTTGACCGAAGACGGCAATTCCACTTTCTCCAAACTTTGGCAACCATAGAACATTCTGGATATATCCAGCGTTCCGCTTGGAAGGGAAACTTCCTTCAGAGCGCCACATCCCATAAACAAAGAATTGCCTACAGAAGAAACCTGCGAAGGCAGGGTTATCGACTGCAACTTCATGCAACTCATAAAGGCGCGGTCGCCGATTGTCTCCATCTTCTCGGGAAGTTCCATCGAAGTCAAGGAATTACAGTTGCCAAAGGCACTCTCCCCTATCCGTTTCAAAGACTCTGGAATGGCCAGCGATGTCAAATAAGATGAATTTTCAAAAGCACTGGCATTGATTTCTGTTATTGAAGACGGTAACTCAAAAGATGTGCGTGTGTGCGCTGAGGGATACTTAACCAACGTAGTCAAAGCATTGTCATACAACACGCCATCCTGGGTTTTATAGTAGGCATTAACATCCGATATTTCCAGCTTTTCCAAAGAAGTGCCATCAAAAGCATTCGCCGATACTGACACAGTATTACTTGGTAGCACAAGGGTCTTCAAAGCACCACAATAGCTGAACATCTTGGCACCTACCACTTGGTCAGCGGTAAACAACTGTTCTGGATATCCTTCTGTATTATAGTAGGTACTATAGGCATCGCCACCGGAAACGATGGAAGCTTCCGACAAGTCCAGCTTCTCAACGTTGCCCATCACCTCTGCCCAACTTCCGCATACGGCTTGTAGGTAAACAATGTCGTCACCATTCAACTTTCCCTGAACCTTCAAACCCGTAAACGTTTGCATGACACTGTCACGCTGTGCCTGGTCTGTCCATGTTTCCGCAGGAAAAACTTTTGAAAGTGTTCCGGCCTCTGATACAACAACTACAGTATCCTTCGGCTCAACGTCCGCTGCATGCAACGATAATGAACAAGCCATCGCCAATATGACAACAGCACTTTTCTTTTTCTTCTTAACCATACACCTTGATTTTTGTTAATATAGCATTTTGAAATTACAATTCCTTTATGCCGTTTTCTTTTGACACGAAATTCAACGTTTTGCTTTCTTTTTGTTTATCCGTGTACGAAAGTACGAAAATCGCAGTGTGTGCGCAATGGCTTTTGCGCCAGTTGGTATTTTCAAAGAACGAAATGGTAGATATAGGGAACGAATTATCCCCTATGTGGTAGACAATTACGGAATATACCTTCCTCCCAGCCAATCAAGCACGCCTTGTCTTTTTGCGGCACTGACAGTCACCTCAAGTTTTTCTGTACCCGCCACGACCGTAACAAGAAGACGACCTTTGAAAAAACGGGCAACTTGCTTGACCGCATAGATGGAAGTGACAACATTTCTGCTTATCAATGTGAAATCATTGGGATTCAAGTTCTCCAAGACCTCGTTTAAGTTGGAGAACTCGGTCAACTTACGTCTACCGTCCAGTAAATAAGCATATACGCACTTGTCCTCACTCAGGAAAAAAGCTATTTCGTTGACCAATACGGGAACATAATTGTCACCACTCAATGTAAGGATGCGATTTCTATAGGGATTAAGTTTCATGGCGAGACGTTGGTACAGAAAATTCTCTTCACGAGGTTTACAGACCGTCTCGAACTTAACAATCGCTTTGTGGAGGTCTTCTTCTGCCAGAGGTTTCAGCAAATATTGTACACTGTTGATGGAAAAGGCCTGAATGGCATACTCGTCATAAGCTGTAGTAAATATCACAGGAATGTCTATCTTCACTTCCTTGAAGATTTCAAAACAGTTGCCGTCAGCCAACTCTATGTCCATAAAAATCAAGTCTATCCCATGAGCATCCGAAAAATACTCTATGCTCTCCTCTATAGACTCTGCGGTCATCTCCAGTTGCCAAGCAGGACGGAATGACCGTATCAAATCTTGCAACTGCTGCTGTGCTATGTATTCATCTTCTATAATTGCATACTTCATTGTTGTTGTCTTTCTTGAATTTGCGGAAATGCTGTTAACGGGGTGTGAGTTCAACGAAAAAAACGAATTCAAACGATGTATGGGATACAAACGGAAAACGAATGTCCATCGTTTTCAATAATCACATTCTTTTTATGCGCTGCATAAAGCTGCACCAGATAGTCCAGTCCGAAATGGCTGGAAGAAACCGTCCTCTTCAGTCGGACAACGTTTTCTACCCATAGGCACGATTCGCCGATTCGAACAAGTACCGTCATGGGCTGACGCATGGATATGACATTGTGCTTGCAAATGTTCTCTACCAACAGTTGCAACGAATAGGGGACTACCTGATGTGCGCCAATGTTTTCCTTTCCTGTTATCTCAAATTTCAACTGGTCATTATAGCGTGTCCTAAGTACGGAAGCATAGCTTTCAAGGAACTCCATTTCCTTGGCAAGCAAGACCGTCTCAGAATGTTGCTCTTGTATCATATAGCGGAAAGTCTTGGAAAGTTCGATGGAGAATTTCTTGGCTCTGCCCACGTCTTGGTCAAGCAACGAATTGAGTATATTGAGAGAATTGAACAAAAAGTGCGGATTGAGGCTCACCTTCAATACATCATAACGATATTGCATCATTTGCTGCTTAATCAGGTTCGCTTCCAATTCATGCTTGTGATGATTGTCAAAATAATACACCAGCTCAACAATTAACCAGATGAACGTGTTGTTGAGTGTCGTTCCAGCCCAATCCACATAGCCATAATCTCCTCCTGCCATAACAAAGAGAAACAACAGGTTGAAAAGGACTGCAAAAGCATTGGACAGCAATAATTCCAGAATAACCTTATATGCCTTATTCTTTACTTTCAAAAACCTGAATACAAGCAAGACATTGAAACTGGCAATGCAGTACACCGGTCCAAAGTTCAGCAAGGTGCTCAAGCAAAAGCTATGCGCATCTGGATAAGGAAAAATGTCCCTATAAGCTATCCAATTGTAAAATGACTGGAATATAATATAATAGACTCCAACCACTAATGAGTATAACGCAAATTGTTTCTTTTTACACATGTTTTGTGACGGTGAAAGCTTTATAACCGGATGTATACGGGAAAGGTGACATTTACTACCCGTAAATATCACCTTTCCCATATGCAAATGCTGCTGGAGCGTTACAGAAACTCCCCGATGCTGTTCTTGTAGAGGTTGCCGTAGTGGTTGGCGTTGAACAGAATGACGTGGGAACCCACGGTGTTTGTGAACAACTTGTAGTACAAGTCGCGCAGACACATCTGGGGATTGCTCTCTATACAATCCTGGAAAGTCATGGTGAACCGGTTGGACATCCAGACGCGGAGGTCGTTGTTGCGCACATCGGCCTTTGACGTTTCGTTGGCTCCGGAAGCGGTGAACGCAAGTATTCCCGGCAAGCCTTCAACAGCGGGGAACACACTGCCGGCATAGCAGGTCTCAATCATGCACAGCATCTTGCGGTAGCATTTCTTCTCCGACGCGGCCTTGAAAGTCTTCTCTGCCAGGTCGCGGGTGAAACCGTCCTTACGGTCCAGCCATTCCAGCTGACCAGGTGAGCCGTGGCCGCTCCAGAACAGGAACACATTGTCGGTGCTGTCTGCGGAAATCACATTCTTGAGCTTGTCGCTGCGCTCTCCGCAGAGTATGGCCTTGATGTCTTCCGGGTTCAGGTCTGAGGTGTGATAGTCGATGGTTACATCCTTGCGAACGTTTTCACCTCCAATGCGCACTGCCACATATCCTTTTTCTGGGTTTTTCGCATTGTTGGCAATATCGTCTTCGGCTATCAGCACGATGTGGTCATCAGTGTATCCGTTCTTCTTCAGTATCTGGTATATATAGAACACGTCGGCCTGGTGCCTGTAACTATCCCATCCCGACGAGCCGGCCACGAGGAGTGCCCACTTGTTGTGCAGGGCGGGATAGACCAGTCCGTCAATGTCCTTGTCTTCAAACTCCTGCGCATGGCTTGACTTCCAGTTCCAGTTGGCCAGAGAAGAAGATGTGTGAGCCGCACCGTTGTTGGAGATATAGTCGAGAATGATGTATTTGCCACCATACACCTTATAGGAATAGTATGTGCTTGAAAGCACGTTGGTATAGACATTCTTGTCGAAATACAGAGCACCCGACACTCCACGCAGGTTGGGACACCGGCCTGCGGCCAAGGCGGAGATGAAGCCTCGCATACCGTCAACCGTAGGCGAGTAGATGTTTTCGTCGCGTCCGTCAACAAGAGTCTTTATCGCGGTGTTGAGCGACATGGTATCGTTCTTGCTCTGGATGAACAAGGCGTAACCGAGCATTGACGCAGCATCATAAACCTGTGCTTCTCCGCCAATAGGCAGTTCCTTGTATGTTGCCTCATAACGCACATCGAAACCACTGCTCGGGTCAGCACCGACGGCTATGCCTTCCAAACCTTCAGCGGTGTCGCCCAATCGGGCAATCACATTGCTGCCGAAGGCAATGTCGGAAAACAGACGACGCGGTGGAGTGACATCTCCCGCCTTGGCCTGCGCGCTCATTGCCTCTTCAATCACCTTGATGTCGTCAACGGAACTTGGGGCGCATATCAGGAAATCGGCTTTTGACTTGGCTGCCTCGGCTGCCGCCTCTTGTATGGAGCTGTTGCCGTAGTCGAAGATGCCTGCCGACTCCATATCCATCTCGGTGACTTGAAAGCCAAACCAGTCAACAAACGTTTTGCCGTACATGGATTTGCCGTCGGCAATGAGTGCCACGCGTCTTCCTCCATAGGAATAGGCCAGCGACAGAAGGGTCTCACACTGGGAGAGGTCGGTCTCGGTGAGTGCCCACAGACATCTTGTAGACGAATAGGCACGGACAAGTTCCTCAGTGGTTGCCAGAGTGAAGAACGGCTTTCTGACAGACGGGTTGCACAACTTGGAAGCCATCGTCTGGGCTTTGTCGGAAAACTGTCCGCCTATGACCGCCACAATATCTTCTCGTTTGGCCAGCTTATCCGACAGGTCTTCTATGTTTACGTTGTCTTCGTCGTACCACTCATACACCAAGTTGAAACCTGTCGTTTGTCCCTGATATGCTTTCTTCAAGTCTGAGGAACACTGCTCCAAAGTCCTTTTCCAGTGGGCTTCTTTACCGTCCTGCATAGGAAGCACCACCGCAATCTTCTTTGTTATGTACTGTGATGTGCTATCGCCGCCGTCCGATGCGTTGTTGTCTTTGCATGACACCATGTTGAACGCAAGCAACAAGGCCGCAATCAGCAAGCTAAAATTTCTCATATTCCGATTCTTTTTGGATGGCTTTGGCCTTTATTTCTTCCAGATTTATTCCCAATTTCGTCAGATCTGTCTGACCTTGTACCCAGTCGGTATAGCCACTCTGCAAACCGTAGGTCGCGCTTGTGGGCAGAGGCTTCTCTGCCGCCCAATTCTCAAGGAAAGCGCGGAAGACGGTGTTCATCTTCTTCACCATGCTTCCCAATATCTGTGTACAGAGGTCGCTCTGGTCAACATCAACTCCTATGGTGTACAGTCCCTTTGGATGCTCGCGCATATACCGGAAGACTCCTTTTGCGGAACCGCCGATTATCGGGAATATGAAATTGTAGGTCTTGGCCCAATCATACATCTGCCTGTATACTGTGTCGGCCATGTTGTATCCGATGTTTGATTGGGACAGATATGTTTTTCCGATGTCGCCCCGTTTGCCTCCATAGGCTTCAAAGCCGTCGGAAAATCCGTCGACGGCCTTTCCTGCGATGGTGTCTGTGGAGTTGGCCAGTACTACAAGAGGTTTCATATTCATCTTTCCGGCCACGGCTCCAGAGATATAGGAAAGGCCGTAAAGAGGCATATGGAAGGTGTGTACACCTTTCATGTCCACCTTATTGCTCTCAAACAGAAGGATTCTTCTTGACGTGGTGTCCAGCGGAAATTTGGAAAACGCCGAATCCAATGTCTTCCTGTATGTCGCGTTGGCCAGTACAAGGAGTTTTTTCTTGCTGCGCAACGTGTCATCTTTCCATGCGCCGATTATCTTTGCAGCTTCGGCCATGGATTCCGGATTGTAGTAGTTTATCCTGACTCCGGACAGGTTGCCACTGTTCATGCTCTCTACCACCCCTCTGTATATTAAATCATTGTAGCCGTAGTCACCCAAGGCGTTTGGCTCAAAGAGCACCAAGACTTCCTTGTTTGTGACTGCGGCTGGGGTGTCGCTATTAACATCATTTTCCGTGCATGCAAAAAAAGCATGCACGGAAAACAATAATGCTAAAATATTAAGTGCAGTTCTATAAATTTTCACCTTATGTCTTGGGTGGGTCCACCACCCCT
This sequence comes from Bacteroidaceae bacterium, assembly GCA_963590865.1. Taxonomy (GTDB): domain Bacteria; phylum Bacteroidota; class Bacteroidia; order Bacteroidales; family Bacteroidaceae; genus Prevotella. Next base: position 17,785 of record CAVAQY010000029.1, read on the forward strand.
AAATAACTCGGTCAAACAAAATTAGTTTTTTAAGCCGAAGGTTCTGACCTGTAAGAAATGCTTGTCGTTGCTGGGATGGTAAAGGGTGTCAAACCAGTCAATGTCTCCGTCAGACAGTCTGATGGCATAAACACCACCACCAACAACAAAGTATTTCCAGTCGTCTATCCAATAGTACGCTCCGCTTTCCAGATTCATGTCGGCATCCTTGAAAAACGCCACGAAGCTGTCCCAATTATTGTTACTCCTCATTGCTTCGGATGCAGCTTTGGCCAAAGATGGAGAAGCGAAGTTGCCGATGTGTCTCCATCCCCATCTACGTGAAATGGTGCTCACGTACACCAACAATCCGGCAACGCCTTCTTTCGCCTCTCTGACACAAACCCAGTTTCTCATGCCCTCATAATAGGCTTCGTGCTGTTCACGATCTCCAACATGGTATGGAGTTTCACCGCTGTTCAGAGGCCACATTGTGGTGAACTTGACTTTGGTAAAGTGCTTGAACACGCCATTGCCGTCAAAAGTCATTTCGGCAACATCGTTTCCGTCATTCACAGACTTGAAGTACACCGTTTCCTTCACCGCACCGTTTCCGTCCTTCAAGGCAGCCTTCACGTCTACCGTTGACGGCGAAATGGGTTCTGTCTCGGTGTCGGGTGACAGCCAGCTCTTGAACATTTCCTTGGCGGCGTTAACGTCAGCCACTTTGATGGAAAGCACGGTCGTGTCGGCTGCATCCAACGGATAGCCGTTGACACGCTGAACCATATTGCCCATAGAGTCAATCTCTACGATATTGTCTTGGAGAAATTTCACCTGATTGAACGATGTCACATCACCGCTCTCCGGAGTGGTAACGGGGCCTTTGTTTCCGTCATCATCAGACGAACAGGAGGCGAGAGATGCCAGACCCATGGTCAACGGCATCAACAATGCATAAAACTTAAACTTTTTCATAATTACTACGTGTATAAATCGATTAGTAATGGGCGGCTTCATAAACTCCCGCCGTGAATTCACTCTGCCTTTCGCAAGGCTCCTCTTCACACAAGAGGGAAATTATCAACTTATCAGACCGAAAGTCCTGACCTGTAAGAAATGCTTGTCGTTGCTGGGATGGTAAAGGATGTCAAACCAGTCAATGTCTCCGTCAGACAGTCTGATGGCATAAACACCACCACCAACAACAAAGTATTTCCAGTCGTCTATCCAATAGTACGCTCCGCTTTCCAGATTCATGCCGGCATCCTTGAAAAACGCCACGAACGTATCCCAGTTATTGTTACTCCTCATTGCTTCGGATGCAGCTTTGGCCAAAGACGGAGAAGCGAAGTTGCCGATGTATGCGAAGCCCCATCTATGTACCCTGGTGCTCACGTACACCATCAATCCGGCAACGCCTTCTTTTGCCTCTCTTACACAAACCCAGTTTTTCATGCCCTCTTCATAGGTGTCGTGCTGTTCACGATCTCCGACATGGTATGGAGACCTACCGCTGTTCAGAGGCCACATTGTGGTGAACTTGACTTTGGTAAAGTGCTTGAACACGCCATTGCCGTCAAAAGTCATTTCGGCAACATCGTTTCCGTCATTCACAGACTTGAAGTACACCGTTTCCTTCACCGCACCGTTTCCGTCCTTCAAGGCAGCCTTCACGTCTACCGTTGACGGCGAAATGGGTTCTGTCTCGGTGTCGGGCGACAGCCAGCTCTTGAACATTTCCTTGGCGGCATTAACGTCAGCCACTTTTATGGAAAGTACAGTTGTGTCGGCAGTATCCAACGGAGCACCGTTGACACGCTGAACCATATTGCCCACAGAGTCAATCTCTACTATATTGTTTTGAAGAAATTTCACCTGATCGAACGATGTCACATCGCCGCTTTCTGGAATTGAGTCAGCTCCCGGAGGGGTAACGGTGCCTTGGTTTTCGTCATCAGACGAACAGGAGGCGAGAGATACCAGACCTATGGTCAACGGCATCAGCAATGCATAAAACTTGAAACTCTTCATACCTTCAAATTTTTAAACGGGTTACTATGCTATTGTTCCTATCACTATTTCTGTTTACTTGTAGTCGATGACTGCCTTGAGGATGTCAAGCGTCTTCTGGATGCCTGCGTCTCCGTTGATGTGCTTAACTCCTACGCTGCCCTTGGTCTGCAGAGTGTTAACATCCTGTTTTGCCTTGCACTTGTCGGAGTAGCTCTTCAGCTCGTTGTACTTTGCATTCAAGTCCGCAGCTGAAATCTTCACGATCTTGGGCAGGAACCTCTGGCTGAATATGAAGTTGCGGTTTCCTGACTTGAACGAAACGCTCACCGTCACCACAAAGTCTGGCATCTCTCCGCAGTAGAGTTTTCCTTTGGAAGTGTCATAAGGCAGATACACTTGCGGCGAAATGATGAAGTTCTTGATGTCGGTAACATCCGCAGTTGTCATCTTTCTGCCATAATAGTAGTAGTCTGCGCCATTCTGCTGGACAACAGTACAGTTGGAGTCTGTCTCTTCCAGCTGTGCCGACTTGAACTTATCGTGCGGAAGGTACAGGTACTTGGTCTTGTTGGACGAATTTGTAGACCTGTAGACAGACATCTTTTCGTCGTCCTTGACAATCTTCAGCGTCGGCCGGTCAAGACTCATCATCTTGGCGTATTGTGAAGTGTGACCGCCTTTCTCGTCAGGATAGACACCGTAGTTGCACACCACCTTTACGTCTGAAACGTCGGGGAACACCTCGGGGTTGATGTTCAGCTTGAGGCTCGTGGGGTCAAAGAACGACACCATGCGGAGGTGATAGTCTTTCGCAGCGGGGCAGCCGTAAGTGCCGTCGCTGTTGACAATCAGGTTTATTTCACGTTCATCGCCCAATATTCTGTCGTCAACCACATAGACTACTGGGTCGTCAGCAAGGCTCCACACACCCTTTCCCATGTTCGAGTTGTACTTTGCGAGAGTGCTCGTGTTCATCGTCAAAGGAGTAACGCCGTTTGCAGCCAGACTTGAGATATATCCCGACAGGTTGATGTCGCCCGTCATGCTCATCTGTATCTTTCCAGGCATGGAGTCGGTGATGTTCTTTGCGTAGGGGTTGCTTACAGCCCAGTCGTAGGCATAGGCGGCAAGGTTGCACGCTGTGCTTGCATAGAGACTGTATACGTTCCATGAACTTCCCGTCAGCTGCTGCTGGATGGCGGCCAATGCTGAGTTTGAAACATCTCCGAGCACGCCCGAAGCCTTTGACAACAGGGAGCTTACGCCGCTCGAAGCCGAAGCTGTCTGCTCTGCCGATGAGTACTTGCCTGTGATGTTGGCCTTCAGAGTACCCTCCAGAGTAATCTTCTGCTGCAGTTCTGTCTTGCAGCTAAAGCTCAGATCCTCACCAGAGTTGATCCAGCTGCTGTTGGTCGGGCAGTATGCCGACATGTCGATGTCGAAAGCAGTCCATCCGCGAGTCAGAGCCGTTGACGTCATTGACGTGTATGGAGTGTAGAACGACTTGAACGTGTTGGAGCTTGCAGTACCGTCGTTCAGGAGGTTCATCATCATCGGCAAAGAAGTGTGGTTTGAGGGTATTCCATAGGTCAGCGCATGATAGAACGGGAACTTGCAGTTCTTGTCAGGAGAACCCATATTCACCTCAAACGAATACTTCGAACCTGTGGTAGACGAGTTGGTAACGAAATGGAACACTCTCAGTATGCCGAGATAACGGTTGTAGAGAGCGAAGTAGTTACAGTCGTCCAGTCCCTCGTTGTTGAGAACGCTGAAAGCCATTTCCCATCCGTCGGCCTTCTTCACGTCAGAACGGATTGCGCTCGGAAGCGTGGTTGCACTCATTGCCGCCCACGGCAGGTTCACCTTCTGATGTTTCTTGTCGGAGTAGATTATCACAGAGTCCATCTTCTCCCAATCGTTAACGAATGCGTCATTTCCCGAATTGGTGTTGTCCACCAGTCTGAAATACTGCCTCAGCGACAGAGTCACCTTATCGTTGTTCTCGGAGAACACAACGACATCAGCTTTGTTTTCGGTGTCGGTTTCACAGCGGTTCACTTTAACGTTAAGTGCGGGGTGACCGTTTGTCATACCGTCGGCAACAGTAACGGTTGCCCAAACCGGACAAGTTCCGATAGACTTAATTGGAGACGATATGCTGTCCAACACGACTGTTATTGTCGCATCGCTGTTGGGAACGAACTGTTCATAATGATAGTTGCCTGGAGAACTTGTTACGTTGTCATCATCAGTACACGACGACAAGGACAAAGAAAGACAGGCGGCGAAAGCAACGCCTAGCGTCACTACACCAAATGGAAACATCATCTTCTTCATAATAAATCGTTCTTTTGTTGTTATTATCGTGAGCAAAGGTATGAAAGGGATTTTAAACACAAAAAAAATACTGCAAGAAAATACAGGAAAATAGTGTTTTTTGTCCTTTCCCCGTGTTTTTTGGCATAAAACTAACCTTCCGTTAAAGGATTTTAAGCATTCGATACGCTCTTTGGCTATGTGGCAGGACACTTAAAGCTTACGCTTTTTTGGGTACGAGTGAGAGTGCCGTAACTCCTGAGGCTTACGCCGTTTCCGAGGTTTTCCCATGAGGCGTTTAGCCGCTTGCCGTCGCAGGAGTGAACTTAATAGGCCAAAGACCCAGCACACAAGGCTAACTTAGCAGGTACGGTGTCTCGCCGTATCATTCTTGCTGAAAGGCCGAAGTACAAGTGGCAAACTTAGCAGGTGCTGCGTCCCCGACCATCCTATCCTGTTGTGGACTTTGTTCGTCGGGTTTTGTTCGTTCGGGACGCAACACCTACTACCTTGGCTCAGCATTCTCCAATTCTCTAATTCTTGACCTTGGTCGTGTTCGGGATGCCTTCGGGATTCGTTCGGGATGCAGAGCCTCCAAGTTTGCCCGCAAACAAAGCATTTAACTCTACGTATTTAAGGGAAGGACAAGGGACGAACCTGAAATAAATATTGTTCCAAATTATTATTTTCCCATTACTTATAAGTAATTTTGCAGCAAATTGGCATTATGTGGCCAACACATGACCTGAAGAAAAACAAAAAAGACACATATAATAATGGAATACAATTTTAGGGAAATCGAGAGAAAGTGGCAGAAGAAATGGGTTGAACAGAACATCTATCACGTGACGGAAGACAAGAGCAAGAAGAAATTCTATGTGCTCAACATGTTCCCGTATCCATCAGGAGCAGGTCTGCACGTGGGACATCCCCTGGGCTACATAGCTTCCGACATTTACGCAAGATACAAACGTCTGCAGGGCTTCAATGTGCTCAACCCAATGGGCTACGATGCCTACGGACTTCCGGCTGAGCAATACGCCATACAGACTGGGCAGCACCCGGCCATAACCACGGTGAACAACATCAACCGCTACCGCGAGCAGCTGGACAAGATTGGCTTCTCGTTTGACTGGGACCGTGAGGTGCGCACCTGCGACCCCGGCTACTACCACTGGACACAGTGGGCATTCCAAAAGATGTTCAACAGTTTCTACTGCAACAAGTGCAGCGCGGCCACTCCGATTGAAATACTCATAGCCCACTTCGAGAAGAAGGGTACGGAGGGAATAGATGTGGCGCAGACTGAAGAACTCCATTTCACCGCCGACGAGTGGAACGCCATGACGGAGAAGGAGAAGCAGCAGACTCTGATGAACTACCGCATAGCCTACATTGGCGAAACGATGGTGAACTGGTGCGCCGGACTGGGTACTGTGCTGGCCAACGACGAGGTGGTTGACGGAGTTTCAGAGCGCGGCGGCTATCCTGTGGTGCAGAAGAAGATGCGTCAATGGTGTCTGCGTGTGAGTGCTTATGCCCAGCGTATGCTCGACGGACTCGACACCATAGACTGGACCGACTCTCTCAAGGAGACCCAACGTAACTGGATAGGCCGCTCGGAAGGCACGGAAATGGTGTTCAAGGTGGCCGACAGCGACGTGGAGTTCACCATATTCACCACGCGTGCCGACACCATATTCGGCGTTACCTTCATGGTGCTTGCTCCGGAAAGCGAACTGGTTGACAAGCTCACCACCGACGGTCAGCGTCAGGCCGTGGCCGACTATGTGGCAGCTACAAAGAAGCGCACCGAGCGCGAACGCATATCCGACCGCAAGGTGTCGGGAGTGTTCAGCGGCTCGTATGCAGTGAATCCGTTTACAGGCCAGCAGATTCCCGTGTGGATTTCCGACTATGTACTGGCCGGATACGGTACGGGAGCCATCATGGCCGTGCCGGCTCACGACTCGCGCGACTACGCTTTCGCCAAGCATTTCGACCTGCCTATAATACCTCTTATAGAAGGTGCGGACGTGAGCGAGGAGAGTTTCGACGCAAAGGAGGGCACGGTGACCAACTCTCCGGCGGCTGGAGTGGAGGCTCTCGACGGCTTCTCGCTCAACGGGCTGAGCGCGAAGGAGGCCATTGCCGCCACAAAAGGGTTTGTCACCAAGCACGGTCTTGGCCGCGTAAAGGTGAACTACCGTCTGCGCGACGCCATATTCTCAAGGCAAAGATACTGGGGCGAGCCGTTCCCCGTGTACTATAAGGACGAAATGCCCTACATGATTCCGGAGGATAAACTGCCGCTGGAATTGCCCGAGATAGACAAGTATCAGCCCACAGAGACGGGCGAACCGCCATTGGGACACGCCAAGAAATGGGCATGGGACACAGTGAAGCAGGAGGTGGTTGACAAGTCGCTGATTGACGGCAAGACCATATTCCCCCTCGAACTGAACACCATGCCGGGCTTCGCAGGCTCGTCGGCCTACTATCTGCGCTACATGGACCCGAAGAACGGCAAGGCTCTCGTGTCGGAAGAAGCCGACGCATACTGGCAGAATGTTGACCTGTATGTGGGCGGAACGGAGCACGCCACGGGCCACTTGATTTACTCCAGGTTCTGGAACAAGTTCCTTCACGACTACGGAGTGTCATGCAAAGAGGAACCGTTCCAGAAACTTGTGAACCAGGGAATGATACAAGGCCGATCGAACTTCGTATACCGCATAAACAGCGACGACCACTCCAAGGCTCCCGTATTCGTAAGCCTCGGACTGAAAGACCAGTATGAGGTTACGCCCATACACGTTGACGTGAACATCGTGAGCGGCGATGTGCTCGACACAGAGGCGTTCAAGAAGTGGAGACCGGAGTATGCCAACGCCGAATTCATACTGGAAGACGGCAAGTACGTGTGCGGCTGGGCTATAGAAAAAATGTCAAAGTCGATGTTCAACGTGGTCAACCCCGACATGATAGTTGAGCGTTACGGCGCCGACACCCTGCGCCTCTACGAGATGTTCCTCGGTCCTGTGGAGCAAAGCAAGCCTTGGGACACCAACGGAATAGACGGTTGCCACCGTTTCCTGAAGAAGCTTTGGGCCCTGTTCTACGAGAACCGCAGCGGAGAGTTCCTGCCCAACGACGACAAAGCCACGCCCGAACAGCTCAAGAGCGTACACAAGCTGATAAAGAAGGTGACGCACGACATAGAGAGCTTCAGCTACAACACGAGCATATCTGCATTCATGATTTGCGTGGGCGAACTTGCACAATTGAAGTGCCGCAACAGGGAACTGCTAAGCGACCTTGTGGTGCTCATAGCTCCGTTCGCTCCACACATGGCGGAAGAACTTTGGGAAGCCTTGGGACAGAAGGGCAGCGTGTGCGACGCACAGTGGCCGAAGTGGAACGACGAGTATCTCGTTGAGAGCAGCATGCAGCTCACCATATCGTTCAACGGCAAGGCACGTTTCCAGATGGAGTTTGCCGCCGATGCCGACAACGCCGCCATAGAGAGTGCGGTGCTCGCCGACGAGAAGTCAAAGAAGTATATTGACGGCAAGCAGGTGGTGAAAGTGATAATAGTGCCGAAGCGCATAGTGAACGTGGTGGTAAAATAAAGTAATAAAGGCAAGCAAGAACATGACACAAAAAGCCATACTCGGAGAGGTCAGGGAATACTTCAACATCACCCTTGGCTTGATGCTCTACACGTTTGCCTTCACCGTGTTTCTGTTGCCATACAAGATAGTGGTGGGCGGAATAACGGGTATAGGAGCGTTGGTCTTCTATGCCACGGAGTTCCCTGTGCAGTACACCTTCTTCATCATCAACGCCGCACTCATCGTCGTTGCGCTCAAGATACTCGGTTGGAGGTTCTTGATGAAGACCATCTATGCCACGTTCATGCTCACCATAATGCTTGAGTTCGCACAGAAACTCATAGTATTGCCCAACGGCGAGTTCTACAAACTGCTGGGTGAAGGCAACGATTTCATGTCGCTCATCATCGGATGTATGCTCACCGGCACGGCCTTGGCCACGGTGTTCCTAAACAACGGAAGCACCGGCGGTACGGACATTGTGGCCGCAGTAGTCAACAAGTACTACAACATATCGCTCGGGCGAGTGCTCATACTCGTTGACCTGTGCATCATCAGCAGCAGTTTGTTCATCGACACGTTCGGCCCGATAGACATCCGCTGCCAAAAGGTTGTGTTCGGTCTTTGTACGATGTTTATCGAGTGCCTCACACTCGACTATGTGATGAACTCGCAGCGCAAGAGTGTGCAGTTTTTCATCTTCTCAAGGAAGTATCAGGAGATTGCCTATGCCATAGCGCACAGTACGGAACACACGCTGACCGTGCTTGACGGCCACGGCTGGTACACCGGCAAGGCCAACAAGGTTCTCGTATTGCTCGCCAAGAAGAGTGAAAGCGTGGAGATATTCCGTCTGATAAAGATGATTGACCCCGATGCCTTTGTGAGCCAGAGCAGCGTAATCGGTGTCTATGGTGAAGGCTTCGATGCCATAAAGGTAAAAGTGAAGCGAAAGAACAAGGACAAAGGAATCTCGCATATCACCGGTATGAGCATGACGCACGAAGGGAAAGAGATATAAGGACAAGATGTATAACAGGCCTTTTGCCCCATCAAGTAATTTTCAAAAGATACAGAGCAAACTTGCGCAACTTATTTTTTTGAACATTACTGAGTAACGGCAAAAGACCTGTTATGCTTTTTTATGCAGGATCCTCTTTCTCTTTGCTTGTGTAGCCTTGGTTGTCGGACAATATCAAAAACGGCCGTTTCATATATTGTTACTATATACAATATCGGGATTTATGGATTGTAGATTCCTTATGAAACCATTTTGTCTTTAGGTGAAATAATAAGAGGTGTGTTCTGTCCGGTGAAATATATTGCTATTCGATCTAGCGAGGCTGCCACAAAAAATCGTACACTAATACGGGTATTATAGGAATTACAGTGAATCCTATAATGACACATATTAGCCAAATTGCAATTTTTGTCTTATAAACTTTTTCCACCCCGTTCAATAAGAACATTTTCTGAGACAGCAGGTTACTTGCGCATGGCAAGAGCTTCGTTTTCCGCAGCCTCCATCTGCTCACGCTCGCCGGGACCTTTGTCATTTATGCCGCAGAGATGGAGTATGCCGTGGATTATTACGCGGTGCAGTTCCTCGTCATAGTCCTTTCCGAACAACTCTGCGTTGGAGCGTACGGTATCGAGACTGATTACGATGTCGCCGTTTATGCGGTCTCCCTCGTCATAGTCGAACGTTATCACGTCGGTATAGAAGTCGTGGTTGAGGTATTCCCGGTTGACTTCAAGTATCTTTTCGTCGTTTACAAACAGGTATCCGACCTCGCCGACCTTGCGCCCGTGCGCAGCTGCCACGGCCTTTATCCATGCAGACGTCTCGCGTCTTTTTATCTGCGGCATCCTGATGCCTTCTGCATTGTATGTTATCATATGTGCAGTTAAGTGTATGTTATTGGGCTATAAAGCCGCTCTTATTTGCTGTTGTTTGTCTTTGGCAGGAAGTCGCTCACGTCTCTTCCAAAGCGCATCAGTTCCCGCACCATGCTTGAAGAAATGCTTTCCGTGCCCGGTGCAGCGAAGAACAGCACCGTCTCCACACCGCCTATCATGCGGTTGACCTCCGCCTGTTCACGCTCATACTCGTAGTCTTTTGCGCTCCTTACACCTTTTATTATATAGTGGGCGCCCTCCCGTCGGGCGAAGTCTACGGTCAGGTCGTCATATTGCTTCACCTCTACCCTCTTCTCCCCGGCATACAGACGGGCTATTGTCTCCACCCGTGTCAGCGGGTCGTACATACAAGTCTTGTTTCCGTTTACTCCCACACCGATTACTATGCGGTCGAACAGGGGCAAAGCCTGCTGTACTATCGCCGCATGACCTATGGTGAAAGGGTCAAAGCTTCCTGTGAATATGGCTGTTGTCATGGTTTCATGTTGTGTTTACGGACGGAAAGTTGCGTTTGCGAAGCCGTGCCGTGTCAGAAGACGATGCGGTCAAAACAGACTTGGCTGCATTGCGTTGCCCGAAAAGGGATTGCGCCCGAAGTGCTGGTAAGCCAGTTCGGTGGCCATGCGGCCTCGCGGCGTGCGCTTGATGAACCCCTCCATTATGAGAAACGGCTCATAGACCTCTTCCACTGTACCCGCGTCTTCACCGATGGCTGTTGCTATGGTTGAAACTCCCACAGGGCCACCCTTGAACTTGTCTATTATCGTGAGCAATATCTTGTTGTCGGTCTCGTCAAGTCCATATTGGTCGATGTTGAGCGCAGTGAGTGACAGTTTTGTTATGTCGGTGTCTATGCAGCCATTGCCTTTCACTTGGGCAAAGTCCCTCACGCGGCGCAACAATGCATTGGCTATTCGTGGCGTGCCTCGGCTGCGGCGTGCTATTTCAAGTGCAGCGTTTTCCTCTATCGGCACGTTGAGTATGCTGGCCGACCGTTGCAGTATGCGCTGCAAGGTTTCCGGTTCATAATATTCCAAGTGCATATTTATGCCGAATCGGGCACGCAGCGGAGCGGTGAGAAGTCCGCTACGGGTAGTGGCTCCCACGAGGGTGAACGGATTCAAGTCTATCTGTATTGAGCGTGCCGAAGGACCCTTGTCTATCATAATGTCTATGCGATAGTCCTCCATGGCCGAATAAAGATATTCCTCCACAACGGGCGACAGACGGTGAATCTCGTCAATGAACAGCACATCGTTCCGTTCGAGCGAAGTCAAGATGCCTGCCAAATCGCCAGGTTTGTCAAGTATAGGACCGCTCGTTATCTTGAATCCCACGCCCAACTCGTTGGCTATTATGTTGCTCAGCGTGGTCTTGCCCAGTCCCGGAGGCCCATAGAGCAGCGTGTGGTCGAGCGGTTCACCTCGGTAACGTGCCGCCTCAACGAACACTTCCAAATTGTCCACTACCTTCTGCTGGCCGCTGAAATCGCTGAAGCGCAGAGGGCGCAAGGCGTTCTCAAACTCCTTTTCCGACGATGTGGCCTCGTGCCTGATGTCAAATTCTCCGTTCATCGGTCTTGTATGTGCAGGTATTACTTGCAGTATTGATGCTTAAACTCGTGCAAACTTACTACTTTTTTCGATAAAATGCGATAGCTACAGCTATAAAACACCTTGCCGTAATGCTCGTATTTCAAAAAACGCACATGAAAATTTGTTCATTACGTCAAAACATTGTAACTTTGCACTCGCTAAAAAGAAATATCGCGGAGTGGAGCAGTTGGTAGCTCGCCAGGCTCATAACCTGGAGGTCGCATGTTCGAGTCCTGCCTCCGCAACTACAATAATCGATGTGACGAGTTGAGTTTCAACAAGTCGCGTCGATTTTTTCGTTTTGGAGTGGTTCTATATAAACCTGGCCTTTCTCTTAGGAGAAATCTCGGCTCACCCGACAAACATGGGGGATTCTTTTGTTCTGTGGAAAAGTCATACCTTTGTGGTATGAACAATCAAGGACTATTAGCATTGGCACAGTTAATTCTG
>CAVAQY010000030.1:0-29505 GCA_963590865.1 Bacteroidaceae bacterium
TCGGTATGAACATGAACAACGTGGCCGTTACCGACGGCGACCGCGTGGAGTTCGAGCAGCGTCTCGGCTATCATGTTGACTACTATCCTGTGTCTTCGCTCATGGAGTACTTCAAGAAGGTGACCGACGAGGAGGCTGATGCCCTCGTGGAGGAATACAAGAAGGAATACACCATAAAGATAGACGAGAGTGGCGAGGAAGTTTACTGGGAGAAGGTGAAGAGTGCCGCTAAGGCAGAAATTGCTTTGCGCCGCGTATTGAAGGACGAAGGTGCCATAGCATTCACCACCAACTTCGACGACCTCGGTGATGCCGACGTGAACGACCCCAACTTTGTTGGTTTCGACCAGATTCCAGGTTTGGCTTCACAGCGTCTGATGGCAGAGGGTTATGGTTTCGGTGCAGAGGGTGACTGGAAGACAGCTTGCCTTTACCGCACACTCTGGGTGATGAACCAGGGCTTGGAGAAGGGTTGCTCTTTCTTGGAGGACTACACTCTCAACTTCGCAGAGGACAAGACATCCAGCCTCCAGAGCCACATGCTCGAGGTTTGTCCGCTCATCGCAACAGACAAGCCCAAGCTGGAGGTACACTTCCTCGGCATCGGTATTCGCAAGTCGCAGACTGCACGTCTCGTATTTACCTCAAAGACAGGCAAGGGTATCAAGGCAACCGTAGTAGACCTGGGTAACCGCTTCCGTCTCATCGCCAGCGAGGTAGAGTGCATTGCACCGCAAGAAATGCCTAAGTTGCCTGTGGCTTCAGCCCTTTGGGTTCCGCAGCCCACATTCGAAATTGGTGCAGGCGCATGGATTCTTGCCGGAGGTACACACCACAGCGCATTCTCTTACGACATCACCGCTGAATACTGGGAGGACTTCTGCGAGATGCTTGGCATTGAGTTCGTCAATATCGACAAGAACACTACCATCAGCACCTTCAAGCAGCAGTTGCGCAACAACGAGATTTACTACATGCTCAACAAGGCGTTGAAATAACCATCCTTTTCATGTGGAGAGCAGGGATTGCGGCAATGTGAACAGTTCGCTTGACGCAAGGCAAAGGCCATCCCGCCGCTGTTTGGCAATGGCTCTTTGCCACAATCCCGGCTCCCTACTCTTGTCACATTTCAACTTAAACGACATCTGAAAATGAGTTTAGACGCAAAAACGACCATTGAGACAGGCAAAGCCATACTGGGCGTGGAGTTTGGCTCAACGAGAATAAAGGCAGTCTTGATAGACCAAGACAACAACCCCATTGCCCAGGGAAGCCACGAGTGGGAGAACCAGCTTGAAGACGGTCTTTGGACATACAGCATAGAAGCCATCTGGAACGGTCTGCAGAACTGCTATTCCGACTTGCGCGCCAATGTAAGGAAGCAGTATGACACGGACATCGAGATTCTGGCAGCCATCGGCATGAGCGCAATGATGCACGGCTACATGGCATTCGACACTAACGAAGAGATTCTCGTGCCGTTCAGAACATGGAGAAACACAAATACCGCACAGGCTGCGGCTAAGTTGTCGTCGCTGTTCAACTACAACATACCCTTGAGGTGGAGCATTTCCCACCTGTATCAGGCCATCCTCAACAAGGAGGAGCACGTGAACAGCATAGACTATTTGACCACTCTCGCCGGCTATGTGCACTGGCAGATAACCGGCAACAAGGTGCTCGGCATAGGCGATGCTTCAGGTATGCTGCCTATAGACCCTGCTACAAAGAACTATTCCGCCACAATGGTTGACAAGTTCGACCAACTGGTTGCCCCCTACGGTTTTGGATGGAAGCTGCTTGACATTCTTCCCAAGGTACTCAACGCCGGAGAGAATGCCGGTTTCCTTACAGAAGAGGGAGCAAAGATGATTGACGTTTCTGGACATTTGAAGCCAGGCATCCCCGTTTGTCCGCCCGAAGGCGACGCCGGGACGGGCATGGTGGCCACCAACGCCGTGCGCCAGCGCACCGGAAACGTTTCAGCCGGAACTTCGTCGTTCTCCATGATAGTGCTCGAAAAGGAACTTTCCAAGCCCTACGAGATGATAGATATGGTGACCACACCCGACGGTAGCCTTGTGGCAATGGTGCACTGCAACAACTGCACGTCCGACCTGAACGCCTGGGTGGAACTGTTCAAGGAATATCAGGAGCTGCTTGGCGTGCCTGTGGACATGAATGAGGTGTACGGAAAGCTATATAACAATGCCCTGAAGGGTGATGCTGACTGCGGTGGACTGATTGCCTACAATTATATCTCCGGCGAACCCGTTACAGGACTTGCAGAGGGAAGACCTCTGTTTGTGCGCTCTGCCAACGACAAGTTCAACCTTGCCAATTTCATGCGCGCCAACCTTTATGCTTCGGTAGGCGTGTTGAAAATAGGCAACGACATCCTTTTCAACGAGGAGAAGATTAAAGTTGACAAGATCATGGGTCACGGCGGACTCTTCAAGACCAAGGGCGTGGGCCAGAGAATACTTGCAGCCGCCATCAACTCGCCAATCTCCGTCATGGAAACCGCCGGCGAAGGTGGCGCATGGGGAATAGCCCTGCTCGGTTCCTACATGGTCAACAATCCCAAGGGCCTGCCGCTCGCCGATTTCCTCGACGAGATAGTCTTCGCGGGACATTCAGGAGAGGAAATCGTTCCGACAGCCGACGACGTGAAAGGCTTCAACAAGTACATAGAGAACTACAAAAAATGCCTGCCTATTGAGGAGACAGCTGTGCAAGTCAAGAGGTAGCACACGATAAAGCGCCGGGTTAACGGTTGCTAACCCGGCGCTTTAACTCCCGTAACCAATAGGATTAGCAAGCCTAACCAACCCTTTTTCAAAACCAAGAACCAAAATAACGATGATGAAACGACTATTCTTTACTCTCGCCTGTGCTGCGGTTTTGCCAATTGGGGCAATGGCCGACAACGCCACAATGACCATACACGCAGACAAAGGCACCCAAAAGATACACAAAGAGATTTACGGACAATTTGCCGAGCACCTCGGTTCGTGCATATATGGCGGTCTGTGGGTGGGCGAAGACTCGCCGATTCCCAACATCAACGGCTACCGTAAGGATGTGTTCAACGCTCTCAAGGCTCTGCAAGTGCCGGTGTTGCGCTGGCCGGGAGGCTGCTTTGCCGACGAATACCACTGGATGGACGGTATCGGCCCCAAGGACAAACGCCCAAAGATGCAGAACAACAACTGGGGCGGAACGATAGAAGACAACTCTTTCGGCACGCACGAATTTCTCAACCTGTGCGAGATGCTCGGCTGCGAACCTTACATCAGCGGCAACGTGGGCAGCGGCACTGTCGAGGAACTGGCCAAGTGGGTGGAATATATGACCTCCGACGGCGACACTCCTATGGCAAAGTTGCGCCGCCAGAACGGACGTGACAAGGCGTGGAAAGTCAAGTTTCTCGGCGTAGGCAACGAGAGCTGGGGCTGCGGAGGCAACATGCGTCCCGAATACTACTCGGACCTCTTCCGCCGTTACTCCGTTTACTGCCGCAACTACGACGGCAACAACCTCTACAAGATAGCCAGCGGAGCCAGCGACTACGACTACAACTGGACAAAGGTGCTGATGAACAATGTTGGCGGCCGCATGAACGGTCTTTCGCTTCACTACTATACCGTTACCGGTTGGAGCGGAAGCAAAGGTTCGGCCATAAACTTCAACAAGGACGACTACTACTGGACCATTGGCAAGTGTCTTGAAATAGAGGATGTGATAAACCGCCACTCCAAGATAATGGACGAGAAAGACCCGAAGAAACAAATCGGACTCTTGGTCGATGAATGGGGAACATGGTGGGACGAAGAACCTGGAACTGTAAGGGGACATCTCTACCAACAGAACTCCATGCGCGATGCATTTGTGGCAGCCCTGTCGCTCAACGTCTTCCACCGCCACACCGACCGTGTGCGTATGGCAAACATAGCGCAGGTGGTAAACGTGCTTCAGTCCATGATATTGACCGACCAGAAGGGCACAGGCCACATGGTGCTCACTCCAACATACCACGTATTTGAGATGTACAAAGGCTTCCAGGAGGCCACATATCTGCCCATTGACGTTACAAAGTGTGACAGCATGGCTGTTCGCGGTGACAATCACTCCAAGTCAGGCCGCAACATCCCCTTACTCAGTACGTCTGCGGCCAAGCGTTCCGATGGCTCAATCATCGTTTCGCTGGCAAACGTTGATGTTGACAATGCACAGACCGTTGAAATGAACATCGATGGGGCACAGCTCAAGACCGTTGAAGGTCGTATACTGACCTGCAAAAACGTGGCCGACTATAACGATTTCGACCATCCTGACAAGGTTGCACCCTCTGTATTCAAGGACGCAAAGCTGAAAAAAGGCGTTCTCTCTGTCAAAGTTCCAGCCAAATCAATAGTGGTTCTCAACCTAAAGTAGTATTTTTGTAACACTTTATGAACAAGTCAACTATCATTACCATAGCGTGCGCGGCCTGTCTAACGGCAGGTCACGCACGCGAAACAGACAAGACTGATGCGAAATACGCCGGTTACGTCTTTGCTTACTTTGAAGGCAGAGGCGATAATGCCAAGCAGGAGCACCTCAGGTTTGCCATTAGCGAGGATGCAAAAACATGGCGCACACTCAACAACAACCGCCCTATTATCTCATCTGACACGATAAGCGAAAGCGGAGGCATACGTGACCCGCACATACTGCGCTGTGAGGACGGCAAGACGTTCTATATCGTGGCCACAGACATGAATACCTGCAAATTCGGATGGACGGAAAACCCCGGTATCGTACTGCTTAAGTCAACAGACCTCATCAACTGGACACACGCAAAGGTCAATCTATCGAAAGCATATCCCAAGAACTTCAGCGATGCCTATTGGGTTTGGGCACCGCAAACCATCTACGACCGCAAGGCAAAGAAGTACATGATATACTTTACCTTGAAACGTAGGGATAATGACAGCCTTGTCACATACTACACTTACGCCAACAAAGACTTCACAGGATTTGACAGCGAACCAAAGGTACTATTCACAGCCAAGTACGGATGCCTCGACAACGATATTATATATAAGGATGGTGTGTACCACATGTTCTACAAAGGCAACATCAAGGATGCAAATGGCAAGGAGATAAAGAACGGCATCATGCAGGCAACCGCCAAGTCTTTGCGCGGCAAATGGAAAGAAGACTTCAAGTTTATAGACCCCTATGCAGGAACAAAGACCCACGTTGAAGGATCTGGAGCGTTCAAACTCAACGGCAAAGAGGAATATGTACTCATGTACGACCTGTACTCCAGCGGCCGTTACGAGTACCAGACATCCAAGGACCTGAAAACCTTTTCAGCCAAATCACAGTCGTTTGACAAAGACTTCTTTCCCCGTCACGGTACGGCAATGTCCCTTACAGCCGACGAAATGAAGCGTATGCAGGAGCATTGGGGCTATGTTTTCGACAATGAAGTGACCACGCCAAAGGAGTGGAGTGGCAATCCGATATTGCCGGGCTTCCATGCCGACCCCGAAATCATGTACTCCAACAAGACCCAACGCTACTACATTTACTCCACAACCGACGGACACCCAGGCTGGGGAGGATGGTACTTCACCTGCTACTCGTCGAAAGACCTCGCCAACTGGCGTTATGATGGTGTTATGCTCGATGTGAAGCAAGACACCAAGTGGGGCAAGGGCAACGCTTGGGCACCAGCCATCATAGAGAAGAAGGTTGACGGCAAATACAAATACTACTTCTATTATAGTGCCGACGAGGGTCAAAAGAAGGCAATAGGCGTCGCTGTGGCCGACAATCCGCAGGGACCGTTCACCGACTTTGGACAGCCCATAATAAACAAACGTCCTGAGGGACAAAAGAACGGTCAGCAGATAGACGTAGACGTATTCTCCGACCCCGACACAGGCAAGAGCTACTTATATTGGGGCAACGGTTACATGGCCGGAGCGGTGCTCAACGACGACATGACAAGTATTGACACTACGACAATAGTGCGCATGACACCGCCGGGCGGCACGCTTGCCGACTACAGATACCGCGAGGCTCCATACGTGTTCAAGCGCAACGGACTCTATTACTTCCTCTGGAGCGTTGACGACACAGGTTCGCCCAACTACCACGTGGCCTACGGCATGAGCAAGTCGCCGCTTGGCCCTATCGAAGTGGCCGAAAATCCTGTCATACTCATACAGGAACCGGGCGAAGAGATTTACGGTACGGCGCACAACAGCGTGATTCAGATACCGGGCAAAGACGAGTGGTACATCGTCTATCACCGCATAAACAAGGAATATCTCTCCAAAGACAAAGGGCCTGGCTATCATCGCGAAGTGTGCATTGACAAGATGGAGTTCAACAACGACGGCACCATACGTCGCACAATACCAACGAAAAAAGGAATAAAACGAATTAAATAACAAAACTAACAACATTATCAAAGTTATGAACGACAAGAATATCATGAACAAGGCGGCGGACAACATCCGTATTCTCGCCGCATCAATGGTAGAAAAAGCCAACTCCGGACACCCCGGAGGCGCAATGGGAGGTGCTGATTTCATCAATGTGCTCTTCTCAGAGTTTCTGGTCTACGATCCCGAATGTCCGTCATGGACAGGCCGCGACCGTTTTTATCTCGATCCCGGTCACATGTCGCCCATGCTGTATTCGGCACTTGCGCTGCAAGGCAAGTTCACTCTTGACGAGCTGAAGCAGTTCCGCCAGTGGGACTCCCCTACTCCCGGACACCCCGAACGCGACATCGAGCGTGGCATTGAGAACACTTCGGGTCCCCTCGGTCAGGGACACACTTTCGGTGCCGGTGCAGCCGTGGCAGAGAAGTTCCTTGAGGCTCGTCTCGGCAAGACTCCCATGCAGCACAAGATTTACGCCTACATATCCGACGGTGGCGTTGAGGAGGAGATTTCACAAGGCACAGGCCGCATAGCCGGCATACTGGGCCTGAACAACCTCATCATGTTCTACGACTCCAACGACATCCAACTCTCCACAGAGTGCAAGGTGGTGATGCAGGAAGACACCGCCGCCAAGTACAAGGCATGGGGATGGAATGTCGTGACCATCAACGGCAACGATCCCGACGAGATACGCAAGGCTTTGGCCGATGCACAGAAGGAGGAGAAGCGTCCTACGCTGATTATCGGAAAGACCGTGATGGGCAAGGGCGCATTGCGTGCCGACGGCACCAGCTATGAGCATTGCATCAACACCCACGGCGCACCGCTCGGTGGCGATGCCTACATTAATACAATAAAGAATCTTGGCGGCAATCCTGACGAACCGTTCGTCATCTTCCCCGAAGTGCAGAAGCTGTATGCTGACCGCCGCGAGGAACTGAAGGGCATCGTTGCCGCTCGCCGCGAAGAGGAAAAGAAGTGGGCCGAGGCCAATCCTGACAAGGCTGCCTTGCTGAAGGAATGGTTCAGCGGCAACGCTCCCAAGGTGGATTGGAGCGTGCTTGTGCAGAAAGATGGTTCGGCCACACGTGCCGCTTCGGCTGCTTGCCTTGGCGTATTGGCCGAGCAAGTGCCCAACATGGTGTGCTCATCTGCCGACTTGTCAAACTCCGATAAGACCGACGGCTTCCTCAAGAAGACTCACTCGCTTGCTGCAGATGACTTCACAGGCGCTTTCTTCCAGGCTGGTGTCAGCGAGCTTACCATGGCTTGCATGTGCATCGGTATGTATCTGCATGGTGGTGTGATTCCCGCTTGCGGCACATTCTTCGTGTTCTCCGACTACATGAAGCCAGCCGTGCGCATGGCTGCCCTCATGGAAGTGCCCATCAAGTTCATCTGGACCCACGATGCATTCCGCGTTGGTGAGGACGGTCCAACCCACGAGCCTGTTGAACAGGAGGCACAGATACGCCTGATGGAAAAACTGAAGAACCACCACGGCAAGGACAGCGTGCGCGTGTTCCGTCCTGCCGATGCCGACGAGACCACCGTTTGCTGGGCCATGGCTATGGAGAACATGGAAACTCCGACCGCACTCATATTCTCGCGCCAGAACATCGCCAAACTTCCTGCCGGCAACGACTACGAACAGGCACGCAAGGGTGCTTATGTTGTGGCCGGGTCTGATGCCGACTACGATGTTATCCTGCTTGCGAGCGGCTCAGAGGTGTCAACCCTTGTGGCCGGTGCCGAGCTTCTGCGCAAGGACGGTGTCAAGGTGCGCATTGTCAGCGCTCCGTCAGAGGGATTGTTCCGTTGCCAGAGCAAGGAATATCAGGAGAGTGTATTGCCCAAGAACGCAAAAGTGTTTGGCATGACTGCAGGTCTGCCTGTCACACTCGAAGGTCTTGTTGGTGCCAACGGCCGCGTCTGGGGAATGCCGAGCTTCGGTTTCTCAGCTCCTTATAAGGTGCTTGACGAGAAACTGGGCTACACAGGTGAGAATGTCTACAAGCAAGTGAAGGCTTTCTTGGCCGAATAATCCATCCTCAATACGCACGACAATGGACATAAAGACAGTAGGAATAGCTTGCGACCACGCAGGCTTCCCTTTGAAGAAGTTCGTCTTGCAGTATCTGGAGAGCCACGGCTACGCCTACAAGGACTATGGCACATACAGCGACCTTAGCTGCGATTATCCCGACTTCGGCCATGCTTTGGCCGAGGGCGTGGAGAGCGGCGAAGTTTATCCCGGCATAGGAATCTGCGGCAGCGGCGAAGGCATAAGCATGACGCTCAACAAGCATCAGGGCATACGTGCCGGACTGGCGTGGATTCCAGAGATTGCCCATCTGATACGCCAGCACAACGATGCCAATGTGCTTGTGCTGCCCGGACGCTTCATAGACAACAATACAGCCGAGGCTATTCTCGACGAGTTCTTCAAAACTTCTTTCGAGGGCGGACGCCATCAGCTCCGCATCGACAAGATACCTTTGAAGCAACAATAGGCAATAGCTGAATTATACGGAGTTCCGCAACCGTTTCCAATACTTGGGGCGTTTGCGGAACTTTTTTGTTCCACGTTGCAGCACTTGCCAGTCTCTGTATGTGTGCGGCATCTATACCCCCAACGAAAGAAGTCTATTTTTCGTCACATTGGCCTGCTATTATATTCATTTTGCCGTTTTGAGTGTTCCAAAAGTAATATTAGTCCGTTTTTGTCAAAAATATCACGACAAAACCTTTGTCATAGAAATGAAAAATGCTACCTTTGCATCGTCATTAAAAATTCATATTAATCATTAAAAAACAGAATTATGAAAAAATTAATGTTGGCAGCTGCCATGATGGTAGCTACAATCAGCGCAAGCGCACAAGTTTATGTCGGTGGATCACTCGGCTTTGATTCCAAGAAGGCTAACGAAAATGCTGACAACTTGACATCTTTCTCTATCGTTCCCGAAGTTGGTTACAACCTTGATGAGAATTGGGCTGTAGGTATTCAGTTGGGTTACGCTAGCAATGAAGCATCCAAGGACTTTACTGCTTCTGCTTTTGAAATCGCTCCTTACGCTCGTTATACTTTCGCAAAGAGCGGTATCGCTTCTTTCTTCGTTGACGGTGGCATCCAGTTCACTTCTCTCGGTTCTGACGCTAAAGGTTCTATTTTTGGTGTTGGCTTCCGTCCCGGAATAAAGATTTCCGCATCAAACAAGGTTGATTTGGTTGCAAAGCTCGGTTATCTGGGTTATCAGTCTGCCAACGAGGACGCTCAGGGATGTCGTGATATAAGCGGCAACCAGATTTACATGAAGGATAAATTCGGTTTGAACATCAACAACACAGCTTTGGAGTTCGGTGTGTTCTTCAACCTCTAATCGAGACTACAGACAAAGTTAGATATAAGGGTGTATCGCATGAGCGATGCACCTTTTTTTTAATTGCTATAAAACTCTTTGCTGCTTTATTATTTCGAGGCTGACACTCTATCTTATCACAGCAAACTTAGTTGGCTGCTGCGTGTTTTTCCACAGAGTCTCCACCTCTTTTATTTCAATCCTCAACAACATGGTACGCCACAAGTCCGTCCATTGGACTTTGCACAATCGTGCCCATGGTGTAGCCCTCGATGGCTGCTGCTTCGGCAAGGAAGGTGGAGTAATGATGGGCGATGCTGCCCACAGCTCCCACAGGAAGGTCGTTGTGGCCATAGGCTGCGATGTTGCGGCGAAAGAAACTACGGAAATTGTCTACGATAATGGAGTGAACCTCGCCACAGTCTGCCCTGTTGAGAATATGGGGTGAGAGGGATGCGAGAAAACGGTTGGCCAACGGTTCGCGATAGACACGCTCTATAAGTGAGTCGAGCGTCAGCCCCGTGTCGGCAAGGAAAACGTCGGCTACAGCCTTGGGCAGAAATCCCTTGAACAAGGCATTAACAAACAGCCGGCCAAGCACAGCCCCACTACCCTCGTCGCCGAGGATGTAGCCCAGGGGCGGCGTGTTCATCACTATAGTACAGCCATCGTAAAGACAGGAGTTGGCACCTGTGCCCAATATGGCCGCCATTCCCATATTGCGTCCGCACACAGCCCTTGCCGCAGCAAGCAGGTCTCCGTGCGCCTCTACCCTCTTTGCCGTGGGAAAAGCCTTGGCCAGAAGCTGCTCCATCTCCCCTATTTTGTTGGCACGGCAACCGCTTCCGTAAAAATATACTGCTTTTGGCAACATTCCGCCCATACACGGCAACAGTTCATCAGTCACTATGTCTGAAATGGCGGCAAAGTCCTGATGAAAAGGGTTTATGCCCTGTGTGGCGATATTATGTATCGCACGTCCATTTTCGGCAAGACACCAGTTGGTCTTGGTGCTTCCGCTGTCTGCAATCAATATCATAGTTCCTCGCTAAGTAGGTATTCAAAATTATCCTTATATATTTATGTGTCAGCAGATGTCTATTATACTTTGAACACCTACTTAAAATCCGCTCCATTCATTATGGCAGAAGCTTTGTTGCGACAAAGTTAATAAATCGGAGCGACAATACCAAACCATTAATGTGTTCCGCCATAATGCAGCGTATTGTCCGTAAACACATGCAAATTGTGAAAAAAGGAGAAAGGAAAGGGTATTTTGAAGCAAACGCTTTGCTTTTATCAAATAATGGGATAACTTTGCAAAATACGTGACAATCGGTACGAATAATCTGTAAAAAAAAATCCACAATGAACACAAAACGAATACTGTCGATAGTGATTTGCATGGTGTTGTCAATACCCCTGCTTGCCCAGAGCCATTACACTTATGGCGGCCGAACAATCAACAAATATACAGGCACCCAATCTATCTACTACGGTCTGCGGCTTGGAGTGTCACTCTCTTCAATCAGCTCCGACATTTCCGAACTGGACGGAAGCAGCATTCAGGCAGGGCTTTCCTTTGGCGGAATTGTAGGTTTCCAACTGTCGCCCACGACTCCCGTTTTCCTCGAGACGGGACTTCTCTACACGGAAAAAGGAGGTAAAGGCAACGTAAACGGAGAAAAAACCGTGTACAACCTAAACTATTTTGAAGTGCCGATAGTGGCAAGATACCGGGGTGAACTGGACGATGACATCTTCATAAATCCGTTTTTCGGAGGCTATCTGGCCTTGGGCATAGGTGGAAAGATAAAGCACTATGCACAAAAAATATCCGAATCGTCTTTCTCCGACGACTGTTTCCAACGCTTTGACGGCGGCCTGCGCTTAGGATGTGGTTTGGAATACAGCATGATGTATCTCGATGTAGCCTACGAACTCGGCCTCGCCAACATAAGTCACAGCGATTTTGACTCGGCAAAAAACAGGAGTCTGCTCATAAGCGTCGGAGTGAATTTCTGACACCACCCAATATGGAGCTTTAGCGGACACGGGGTACTATTAGAAACCCGACAGCTTCCCGTTAGAAACCCGAAGACTTCCCGTTAGAAATTTCGCAAATATTCGAGACTGCGATTCGCAAAAGACGGAAAACATTTTCTTGTCATGGCAAAAAGGTGTATCTTTGCCGCACTTACAAAAGGAAAGTATATGAAATCGTCTAAACAAAGACACTTTCCCCGTGCGGCAGCCGCAGTACTGCTGATTGTGGTCGGGGTGGTTTGCTATTGCTCTTTGTCCGGCTTTTCACGCGAGGACTCGGTGCAGTATGTTTACATAGACAACGATGACGTCCAAGACTCGGTCTTCGCCAAGCTCCAGTCCATCGCCTCCACACCATCTATGTTCGTGTTTCGCACATTGGCGCACCTCAGCGGCTACGCCAATCATGTGCGTACTGGTCGTTATGCTGTGCGTCCAGGCGAGAATGCCGTGAAGGTTTTCCGCCACATAAAGAACGGCTTGCAGTCTCCCGTGAGCCTTACCATTCCCGAGAGCCGCACCCTCGACCGCCTGGCAGGGACACTTTCAAGGAAACTCATGCTCGACAGCACCTCCGTAGCTAAGGCTTTTGCCGACGAGGAGTTCTGTTCGCACTACGGATATGATACGGCCACCATAGTCGCTATGTTCATTCCCAACACTTACGACATCTACTGGAACGTGACCCTTGACCGCTTCATGGAGCGCATGCAGAAAGAAAACAAGCGTTTCTGGTCGGACACGAGGCTGGAAAAGGCTAAAGCGATGGGGCTGACACCTGTTGAGGTGGCCACAATGGCCAGCATCGTTGACGAAGAAACAGCCAACAACGGCGAGAAACCCATGATTGCCGGAATGTACTACAACCGGCTGAAGAGCGGAATGCCGCTACAGGCCGACCCTACGGTAAAGTTTGCGTGGAAAGACTTCGGCCTGCGCCGCATATACCGCAAACATCTTGGAATAAACAGCCCCTACAACACATACAGGAACACGGGACTGCCGCCGGGCCCCATCAAGATTGCATCCGTGAAAGGCATAGACGCTGTGCTGAACCACACCCCTCACGACTATCTGTACATGTGCGCAAAAGAAGATTTCTCAGGCACGCACAACTTTGCCCGTACTTATTCGGAGCATCTGGCCAACGCCGCCAAGTACAGCAAAGCCCTAAACGAGAGGGGAATAAAATAAAACAGCCGTAACCGCATCGACCGACAGCCAAAAACAATCTCAACGCCTTGGCTTGTATGTGGAAAAAACGTAACTTTGCCTTTGGAAAGAAACAAGAAACACAAATATATGGACATTACAGAAAGATTTCTGAACTACACACAGTTTGACACGCAATCATCGGAAGAAAGCCAGACGGTGCCCAGCACTTCCAAACAGCTGGTTTTCGCTGAATATCTCAAGAAGGAACTGGAACGTGAAGGCCTTTCCGATGTCGAGATGGACAGCAACGGATACATATACGCCACTCTGAAAGGCAACGTAAAGGGCGAGGTTCCTACCGTCGGATTTATCAGCCACTACG
Organism: Bacteroidaceae bacterium; assembly: GCA_963590865.1. Classification (GTDB taxonomy): domain Bacteria; phylum Bacteroidota; class Bacteroidia; order Bacteroidales; family Bacteroidaceae; genus Prevotella. The sequence continues at coordinate 13,395 of CAVAQY010000030.1, forward strand.
ACACAAGCCCCGACTGTAGCGGAGCAGACATCAAGCCGCAGATAGTAAAGGCTTATTCCGGCGGCGACATAACCCTGTCTGAAGGCATCGTCTCGTCGCCCAAGAAGTTTCCGGAACTGCTCAGCCACATAGGAGAAGACCTGATTGTGACCGACGGCCACACACTTCTCGGAGCCGACGACAAGGCAGGCATTGCCGAGATTGTACAGGCAATGTGCTATCTGCGCGACCACAAGGAAATAAAGCACGGCGACATACGCGTGGCCTTCAACCCCGATGAAGAAATCGGCATGGGTGCGCACCACTTTGACGTGGAGAAATTCGGATGCGAATGGGCATACACGATGGACGGAGGCGACCTCGGTGACCTTGAATTTGAGAACTTCAACGCCGCATCGGCCAAGATACAGCTCAAAGGAGTCAGCGTTCATCCCGGCTACGCCAAAGGAAAAATGATCAACGCCAACCGTTTGGCCGTGGAGTTTGCCTCGATGCTTCCCGAAAACGAAATCCCGGAGCACACCGAAGGCTACGAAGGTTTCTACCACCTGCTGGGCGTGAAGTCGAACATCGAACAGGCTACACTTTCATACATCATACGCGACCACGACCGCGACCGCTTTGAAGAGCGCAAAGACTTCATCGAAGAGTGTGCGGCAAAGATTAACGCCAAGTATGGCGAGGGTACAGCCGTAGCGGAGGTGAAGGACCAATACTACAACATGAAGGAAAAGATTGACCCGAACATGCATGTGATTGACCTCGTGCTGAAAGCCATGCAGGAATGTGGCGTTCCGCCAAAGGTAGAACCCATACGTGGCGGCACCGACGGGGCGCAACTGTCGTTCAAGGGTCTGCCCTGCCCCAACATCTTTGCCGGAGGTGTCAACTTCCACGGCCCTTACGAGTTTGTAAGCATACAGGTGATGGAAAAAGCCATGCAGGTTATCATGAAGATTTGCGAGCTTACAGCCGACTACAACAACTGAATAACTCCATAAAGAGTAAAGGACGGCCGATTGGAAATACACCCCATAGCCCACTTCCATAGCCCGATTAAGGACAAGTTCGGAGTGCCTCGCCAAAGCGGTTTGGTCAGCGAGCTGCGCGGTGAGATTGTCTTCACACCCGAATACCGCTCTTCGGAAGCTTTGCGTGGACTTGACGGCTTCGACTACCTGTGGATTGTCTGGGCGTTTTCGGCAAATGCGCATGCGACAAAGCACAACACGGTGCGTCCGCCAAGACTCGGTGGAAACCGCAGGCAAGGAGTCTTCGCCACGAGGTCTTCGTTCCGTCCCAACAATCTGGGCCTATCGTCGGTACGCATAGTCAACATAGCGGCCGAAACGCCGCAAGGACCGATAATAACTGTAGCCGGAGCCGACCTTATGGACGGCACTCCCATATTTGACATCAAGCCTTACATACCGTTTACCGACAGCCATCCCGACGCAAAGGGTGGCTTTGTCGATACGGTAGAATGGAACACGCTCTCCGTATGCGTGGACTGCCCTGTGCCGGCTGCCATTTCGTCGGAAGAATTGTCCACGGTAAAGGCCGTGCTGCGGCAAGACCCACGCCCTCAATACCATGACGATTCGGCACGAATCTACGGTATGTTGTTCGGAAGATGGAATATCCGCTTCGCCGTCCATGGGGATATTCTGCGCATAGTAGGCATCGAAAATGCCGACATGACCTGACAAGGTGCGGCAAAAAGTGCAGCGGCATCGTTTTACGAGTTGGCTCCGACAGGCAAAACCGTGGTCATACGGCCTTTGCCATTATCCTTTTTGCCGTTTGCCGCAAAAACATTTGGAACAAAAAGTCCCAAACGGATATTTTTTTGTAACTTTGCAAGGATAAAACCAAGCATCATGGCAAAGAAAGTATTGTTCATCAATCAGGAAATCAATCCCTATGTGCCCGAAAGCGAACTGTCTCTCATGGGTCGCAACGTGCCACAGGCCATACAAGAAGGTGGCCACGAAATAAGAACGTTCATGCCCAAATGGGGAAACATAAACGAAAGGCGCGGACAGCTGCACGAAGTAATAAGACTGTCAGGGATAAACCTCATAATAAACGATACGGACCATCCGCTCATAATAAAAGTAGCCTCCATCCCGTCAACACGCATACAGGTGTACTTCATCGACAACGACGACTATTTCTCCACACGCCTTATGGCAACCGACGAGAACGGCGAGGACTATGCAGACAATGGCGAAAGGGCAATATTCTTTGCAAGAGGCGTACTTGAGACCGTGAAGAAGCTGAGATGGACTCCGGACATAATCCATTGCCAAGGATGGATGAGCGCCGTGGTGCCTTTCTACGTGAAAACGGCCTACCATGACGAACCGTCGTTCGCAGAAACAAAGGTTGTAACGTCACTCTACGCCAACAGCCTCAAGCGCGACCTTGGCCAGAACTTCAAGCAAAACCTTGAATTCCGTGACGCCAAGGCAAAATTGCTTGCCAAATACAACAACGAATTCGACTTCCGTGAACTGGGAAAATTGGCCATAGACTATTCTGACGGCGTGATTGAGGCCGGTCAGGGAGTCAACGAAGAACTGCTGGAATACGCCAAGGCCGGCAATACGCCTCTGCTCAATTATCCGGGCGAAGAATTTGCACCCAAGTACGAGGAGTTTTACGAGAAAATCTGCCAATAAGATACCGGGGCTGAGACACACCTTCAACTGAGGCAAACATCACCCCAAGGACAATCGACATTACTTAATCAAAAACACACCGATGAACATCAAGCATTTGGCATGTATCGCCTTTGTGGGAACTATGCTTGTCGCCTGCGCCGACACAACCGACACTATAGGCAATTCCCTGACCAACAAAACGGACGCGCTTGAAATCGAAGACGACACTTTCTATGTCAGCACACGGTCAATAGCCGTGGATTCGGTACTGTCGCAGAGCATATACAACTACCTCGGCCACATAAAAGACCCCGAAACAGGAACATACCTGACAAGCAATTACACCACACAATTCACCATTCTCGAAGGCATATACAGCAACAGCGAGTATCTGCCTGACCAAGACAGCATAATAAGCAGGAAAGACGGAGTGGCTGTGGCAGACTCATGCCGGTTGCGCATATTCGTGAAAAGCTATGTAGGCGACTCGCTTAACCCGATGAAACTTGCGGTTTGCGAGATGGCAACCCCTGTGGAAGAGGGAAAATCCTACTACACCAACTTTGACCCGGAGGCCAAAGGACTTCTACGAAACGACGGAAACCAAATCAGAAAGAACAAGGTTTATACCGTCATGGACTTAAATCTGAGCGATAGCATGCGTAGTGCCATCACTTCAAACAGCTCTACCATGCCGATAACCATCCCGCTCGATGACGAATATACGGACAAGAACGGCAATAAATACAACAACTACGGAACATACCTCATGCACAAGTTCTATGAAGACAGAAGCAACTTCAAGAACTCATACAACTTCGCGCATAATGTATGCCCGGGCTTCTACGTCAAGTCTACCGATGGCCTCGGAGTTGTCAGCGAGGTTTACATGACTGAACTGCAAGTATATTATAGGTATACTAGCAACGATTCCACAATAAACGGAATGATGCAGATATCGGGAACCGAAGAGGTGATGCAGACAAATACCATCATCAACGACAAGGAACGCACAAGACAACTCGCCGAAGACGGCACTTGCACGTATCTGAAAGCTCCGGCCGGTATATTTACCGAAGTGACCCTGCCCATTGAACAGATTGCGAACGGACACGAGAGCGATACACTGAGTACCGCAAAAATCGTGTTTACGAGAATCAACCCGACCAATGACGAAAACTCCTTCAGCGAGCCTACAAACGTGATGATACTGCCCAAAGACAGTCTCTACAGTTTCTTTGAGAACAAGAACTTACCGGACAATATACAATCGTACTTGGCAACATACGACGACACACGCAACACATACACTTTCAATAATATTGCCGGACTTGTGTTGGCTATGTACAAGGCGAAAAAGGCTGGGAACGCTACTTCTGACTCATGGAACAAAGCCGTGCTCGTGCCAGTTGCCGTAACTACCAGCAAGTCTTCCACATCGACAACCGTTACCAACGTCTCCAACGAAATGGCCTTGAAGAGCACCAAACTGGTTGGCGGTACCGACAATCCACGCAAGAATATTGAAATAAGCGTGGTCTACAACAAGTTTGTAAAGCCTTAAGCAGAGCATTCCATGGCGGACAACTTTCTTGAAAGGCATCGTGAGGAGTACGAACTGCGCAAAGAAGCTTATCTGCGCAAGAAGAAACACTTGCCAAAGCACATCAAGCAAACTCCACAACGACCACCAGACGAAGCTCTTTAAATCCCCATACAAATGCGTGTTGCACTTTCTGCAATACGCATTTGGTTTATATACAAAAAGCATAAGATTTATAGACAAGTATTGCTGTCCGCTAAAACGCAATAGGTTTTGCAGACCATCGAAGCCGACTTCGTTTGGCAATGAAGTATAGCTTCATGTGCCAATGAAGTATAGCTTCATGTGCCGACGAAGTATAGCCTCATGTGCCAATGAAGTATAGCCTCATGTGCCGACGAAGTATAGCCTCATGTGCCGATGAGGTATGGTTTCGTTGTCTGATGAGGTATGGCCTTGATGTTCTTTTTGAGTTTTAGCGGACAGCAATAAATAGTTATGAATTTACAGATCACGCCTTAATTTAATCATCAACAGTCCTATTGCCGTCCATATCAATTCGCGTATTCTGACAATAAGAGCCACCAATATTCCCACATTTGACGTCAAGGCCAGTCCCTTTGCCGACATCAGGAAACCTCCCTCGCGACCTCCAAGCTGCAAAGGCATGAAGAAAAGCATATTGGCAAACAGAGATGTAAATGCCAAGACAAGGATAGAGTCAATATAACTGGCATCCGGCGTCAGAACAAGCATTATAAAATAGATTTCCAACGCCGAAACCACCCGACACAGAAACTCAAGTGACACAGCCGAAACGAATGAGCGGCGGTTCTGATTGTGTAACGCAGCTATCTGGCGGTCTATGGTGTCAAGCTGCGTCCTGTGCCTTTCTATGAACGGTTCCGCCCACTTCCGTATCATGGGGAAACGCTTCAGCGCATTCATAAAGTTCATGGCGATACCTTTCTTGTAGCCCTTCAGGAAAAACCAGATGGCCAGCAAGCAGAAAGCGGAGACTGCCAACAGAAGAACCGCCATGAAAGGACTGACAGCACGTGTGGTTACATACAGCAAACAAGAGAACAGCCAAAACCAGAAATGCGAAAAGATATGCGTCATGGCATAGAGGATGACGGAAGCCGAAGCCCTTTCCGTTCCTATCTTGGGCGACAGAGCCATTATGCGGTAGGGTTCGCCACCCATAAGTCCTCCGGGGGTGGCGTAGTTGAGGGCGAAACCACTTACCGTAATCCGATAAAGCCACCAAAAGCCTACCTTTTGCCTATCCTTATTGTCGACATCGTTCCCGTCCAGACTCACGTCTTCTCCCCGTCGGCCGCAGTTCTCTCCCCTTCCTGTGTTGTTGATTATCACAAGCCAAGCAGAGGTGTTGAACATATAAAGGAACGCCCACAGCACAACTACTGCGGCGAACCAATATCCCGTCCTGTCCAGTCCGGCCCGCACTTGGTCAAAATCCAACTGCGAGACCATGAGGACAAGCACAGCCAAGCCGAAGATAAAGAAAGCATTCTGGTACTTCTTGCTCATCTTCAGTCTTTCGGTGCGTCTTGCTGCTGCCGGTTTTCCCTATGCGGCCTGGGCACAGAGAAGCGCGTTTTCTCGCTGTCGTCACGCTTTTCGTGGTAAAGCTTTGGCAGCGGATTGGCCATTGGGCTATCATATTCGGCTCTATTGCGGAAAACGTCTATGGCTGTATATACAGCCTGACGGAACGATGTAGCATCGGCAATGTCCTTTCCGGCAATATCGTATGCCGTTCCGTGGTCGGGCGACGTGCGCACTATCGGCAATCCGGCAGTATAGTTGACACCCGTTTCTGCGGCAAGTGCCTTAAACGGAGCCAGTCCCTGGTCGTGATACATGGCCAGTACGCCGTCGAAATGCGTGTACATACAACTTCCGAAGAAGCCGTCTGCCGGATAAGGCCCGAAGGCTTGCATACCCTCTTTCTCCAGTTCCTGTATTGCAGGTGTTATTATTTCTGCCTCTTCCGTGCCCACCAGACCATTGTCACCAGCATGCGGATTGAGCGCAAGCACGGCAATACGCGGATTGGAGATGCGGAAATCCCTCTTGAGACTTTCGAAGAAAATGGTGGCTTTCTCCACTATTTTCTCTGTCGTTATGGCCGTTGCCACATCCTTTATGGGCAGATGGGTAGTGACAAGCGCCACTCTGAGTCCTTCGTTCATCAGCACCATGAGAGCCTTCTTGCCGTCTCCCAGACAGTTTTCAATATACTCCGTATGTCCGCAGAAATGGAATTCGTTGCTTTGTATGGTATTCTTGTTTATCGGAGCGGTAACCAGCACATCATAAAGCGATGAGCGGAAGTCGGTCATGGCGCGGTCGAGAGCCTTCAAGGCAGCCTGTCCGGCCTCTGCTGACGGCTGTCCCATCTCCACTTTCACATCTTCTTCAAATGTTGTGAGCAGATTTATCCGTCCGTCCTTGGCATCCTCTGCCTTGTCGATTATGCTGAATGACGACTGCAAGTCGAGCATTTTGCGGTGATAGGCTGCCACCTTGGGCGAACCGTAGATTATGGGAGTACACAGTTCCAGCATTGCCGGATCGTCAAAAGCCTTGAATATCACCTCATAGCCTATGCCGTTGGTGTCTCCGTGCGTGATGGCCACGCGTATTGGTCTGCTGTTTTCCATTGTCTTTCTTGTCTTTTTTATTGTTGTCAAGAGGCCGTCAGCCTCCATTGTACATTTATGTTTTCAGTTATTGTTCCGATGCTTTGGCGAGCGTGTACAACGCAGCTTCAAGCCTTTTCAGCCTGTCCCGCTTCCGTTTTCCCGGTGCAAAGACAAAGCCCTCGGCCACCATGGTCATGCCACGTGCCGTATCCGCCATGGCCAGACTGACAAACGGACCACCCATGGCATCGCCTGTCATCTGCCAGAGACCGCGGCTCACGAGCATAGTCCGCCCCTTTTCCTCCGCAAGACGCTGTACTACCGGCACTCGGCTTTCCGTTTTCATGTGCATGAAAGGCCGCTCTCCCGGTATGTTCTTGCCCATTACGCTGTCGCGCATGACCAGCCAACGGGCTTTGTCGAGGTCGGTTCCGGGATAGGAGTAAACGCAAATGTTGGCGGAACTCTCCGCCCCATTGTCTGAAAACCACAGAAAACGTTTGCCTTTCTTCATGGCTGCCAGTTCCTGCGGCACCATTATGTCCCAGCCGAACATCGCCCTTACGGCCTTCTGCGCATCGGTATTGTGGTTACGGCGCAGGTTTTCCGCACCAGTATTCAGTTCAAAGCGATCCATCAACAGTCTCAACCGTTGTCCCGACTTTGCCATGTCCCGTTCAAGAGCGGTTGCCGAAGGGGTGAACACCGTGACCATCAGCTGATGTCGGGCATTCACATCCCGCCTGTATCTTATCCTCGTGCGCCCATGAAGGGTGCTGTCTGTTTCAACCGTCACCATGCACCGTGCATACCTGACAGCTCTGTCGGAAGCCTTACCCGTGAAGTGCGACACGCTGAACCAGCGTTCTTCCTGCGGCAAAGCCGGCACAGGAACTTCAAGCACAGCATCCATGATGCGCTGCACAGCCGTATCATTGGTCACAAGGAGCACCTCGTAAGGACTTCCACCGCTGTTTGGCTTCAGTCCGATGCCGTCGCAGCCCACCAAAAGCGGCAGTACTACTACCAACAGCGTGCACCTTATTATATACGTATGCCACAGAGACTTCAGCATCCCCCACCCTACATGTTGATTGACTCACCACCTTTTTTTGCCGTGGAGAGCAAGCCGCAAGCGGCAAAGATGTCTTGTCCGCGACTGGCACGTATGGTGGTAAACACACCATGATGGGTCAGATAGTCGCGCAGTTCCTCCATCTTGCTGTCGTCCACGCCCTGCAAGTCCACGTTTGGAATGGCATGGAAACGTATCAGATTGATGCGGCAGTCAAGTCCGTCCAGCAGTTTTATTATCTCTCTTGCGTGCATGAGGCTGTCGTTGACTCCCTTAAACACGATATATTCGAAAGACACGCGCCGCTGGTGGCTGAAATCGTAGTGGTGGAGCAGTTCCACCACTTCGGCTATGGGCATCTGTCCTTCGGCTGGCATAAGTTGTCGCCGCTGCAGGTGCTCAGGCGAGTGCATGCTTATGGCCACATGGCAGTCGCTCTCGTCGAGGAAACGTTTCAGCTTGTTTTTCACTCCCACGCTGCTCACCGTTATGCGCCTCGGACTCCATGCCCATCCCCATTGCGAGGTCAGCACTTCCGTTGCCCTAAGCACATTGTCAAGGTTGTCCATAGGCTCTCCCTGTCCCATGAACACTATGTTTGTCAGCCGTTCACGTTCCGGCAACGAGTATATCTGGTTGAGAATGTCCGCGGCAGTCAGGTTTCCTTCAAACCCCTGCTTGCCGGTTTGGCAGAAAAGGCAGTTCATCTTGCACCCCACCTGCGACGACACACAGAGCGTGGCCCGGTCGTTGTCGGGTATAAATACCGTTTCCACATATTTTCCCGATGCTGTCGGAAACAGGTACTTTACCGTCCCGTCCTTGGAGTGTTGGCTTTCCAAGGGAGGCATCGCGCCCACTTCAAACTCACTTCCCAGCAATGCGCGGTTAGCTTTTGAAATGTTGGTCATCTCGTCAATCGATGTTGCGTGAGCCACATACAGCCAATGCGCAATCTGCCCTGCCGTGAATGCTGGCATCCCCATGGCTTTCACGGCCGCCTTAAGCTCATCGAGCGACATTCCGAGAAGTGGTTTCTTGCCGTTTTCCGTTGTCATAAAGCGACTTTTCTTTATGCAAAGTTACTGTAATTATGGGTAAAAAGGAAACAAAAGGGGCGGAAAAGCAACGCCGCCACTAATGTTCCACGGAAACGCCTCAGCATAACGACGGCACAACCATGCCGTTTGCGAGTAGTAAATCGACTACTTCGAGCATGGCTAATACCCACTACGAGCATAGCTAACACCCACTACGAGCATGGCTAATACCCACTACGAGCATGGATGAGGGACATTTGGAGTCACTCAAGCACAAGCTCCCTCACCTCGGCATTGCCCATACGCGGCACGTCCTTCATTTCCTTTCCATAGAAAACCGCCTGTATGGCCTTGTTTATTATGCCGTGGCCTACTGCCAAAACAGTCTTGTCTGGATAGTTTTCCCGTATGTATTCGAGAAAGAGTCTGGCGCGGCTTTTAAGTTCTTCAAGCGTCTCTATGTCGTCAGGCCACGGTTCGTCTTTCAGCGAAGGAATGTATCTACCGGTAAAGCTGCCCCAGTCCCGTTCTCTCAGCAACGGAGTCTTCGGGATGGCTTCGGGATTCGTTCGGGACACGATTGCCGCCGTGTCGACGGCTCGCTGCAAGTCGCTTGACACAAATGCATCAATATGCACGTCCGCCAGTCTGTCTCTCAATTCACGAGCTTGCTGCCTGCCCCGCTCGTTGAGACAGCCCTGCGTCTGTCCCTGCATGATTTGTGCTGCGTTGTCGGTGGTTTCGCCGTGGCGAACCAAATACAATCTGGTCATACAAAAGTGGTGTTTAGGGCACAAAAGTACTAAAACAATTGCGGTGTATTGCATATTTTTGTAATTTTGTAAACGTATTCACAACAACGAAGGAGACATGAAAAAAGCATTGATGGGGTCTTTACTGCGTGCCATTTGCGCCATAGCCATGGGCGTACTGCTCGTTCTGTATCCCGACAACACCGTTATCTGGCTTACTGTGGCCATAGGAATAGTCTTTTTCATATCGGGCACAATCTCATGCCTGGCATATTTCAGCGCACGACGCTTGTTCCGGGCTGCCGCACAGTCAGTAACCGTCCCGCAGCTTGACGCAAGGCAGCCACGGCTTCCGATAGTCGGGCTGGGAAGTATCTTTTTGGGACTTCTGCTTGCACTCACTCCAGAAGTCTTTGTCAAGTTTCAGATGTACATCCTCGGCATTGCGCTCATTCTCGGTGCAATCAACCAGTATATAGAACTGATTGGTGCCGGACGTGTCGCAAAGATTCCGTTCGTCTTCTGGGTTTGTCCCACATTAATTCTGCTTACCGGAATGTTCGTTGTACTGAGGCCGATGGCCTCGGCCTCGCTTCCAATGCTGATAACGGGCTGGTGCTGCTTGCTCTACGGCGTGACCGACATCATAAACACACTGAAAATACGGATTGAACTGTCGCGTCTGGCAAAGCTCGAACAGCAGCAAGCCATCGAGGACTGACCGTCCGTCGGGTGCAAAATCTGCGGATTTCCACGGCTGCAACAGACTGCCACGACTCCGCTTCCGTACTGACTACACGAGAACATAAACTTATATAATACAAAAAAACACAACCTAACGTTATGTCAAACAACAAAGAGAAACTCTTTACCGAGTTTTCCGCTCCCACAACCCAGGAATGGCTTGACAAGATACAAGTGGACCTGAAGGGAGCTGACTTCAACAAGAAGCTGGTATGGAGAACCAACGAGGGCTTCAATGTTCCCCCGTTCTATCGCCGTGAAGACGTGCAGAAGCTGAAGACCCCCGACGCTCTGCCTGGTGAATTTCCGTTCGTTCGCGGCAACAAGAAGAACGACAACACATGGTATGTACGCCAAAACATCAATGTAAACGGTGACGCAAAGGCAGCCAACGCCAAGGCTCTCGACATTCTGAACAAGGGTATCGACTCGCTGGGCTTCCATTTCGGCGGCGACATGGTGAGCCGCGAGTTCGTGGAAACGCTGCTTGACGGTATTGAGTGCGAGTGCATCGAGCTTAACTTCAACACCTGCAAGCGTCATTCAGTAGAGTTGGCCAACATTCTCACCGCCTATTTCAAAAGCAAGGGCTACGACAAGGAGAAGATTGTGGCCTCAATAGATTGGGACCCGATGGAGAAAATCGTCATGCACGGCATGGACGTGACCCCTATCCTGCAGTTTGCGCCGCAGCTTGTGGACGCTCTGAAGGACTATCCCCACTTCCGCTGCATCACAGTAAACGCAGCCGCTCTCAACAACGCCGGAGCATACATTGTGCAGGAGCTGGGCTACGCCCTCTCTTGGGGCAACGAGTATCTTGCGCAACTGGTGGATGCCGGAATAGACCCCGCATTGGCTGCAAAGAAGATAAAGTTCAACATGGGCATCTCTGAAAACTACTTCATGGAGATAGCCAAGTTCCGCGCCGCACGTCTGCTCTGGGCGGAAATAGTGAAGCAGTATCTGCCTGAAAACAGTTGCGACTGCGCCTGCAAAATGTGCGTGAACGCCACGACCACTTCATACAACATGACCATGTTCGACAGCTACGTCAACCTGTTGCGTTCGCAAACGGAGACCATGAGTGCCGCCATTGCCGGCGTTCACTCCATCGTGGTGCGCCCGTTTGACGAGGTCTACGAGCAGCCCACCGACTTCTCGGAGCGCATAGCCCGCAACCAGCAGCTGCTGCTCAAGGAAGAAAGTCACTTCGACAAGGTGGTTGACCCCTCGGCTGGTTCCTATTTCATCGAGGAACTCACCACTTCGCTGGCCGATGCCGCATGGAAACTGTTCCTCAAGATTGAGGACGAGGGAGGTTTCCTCGCCGCAATAAAGAACGGAACGGTGCAGGACGACATCAACGCCACCAACATCAAGCGTCACGGAGACGCAGCCAAGCGCAAGGAATTCATTCTCGGAACAAACCAATTTCCTAACTTCACAGAGAAGAGTGACGGCAAGACTCCGCTTGAAAGGGGTCATCACAGCTGCGGCCACGAGGCTACGGCTTTCAAGGCAATCCGCTCTTCACGCCTTGCAGCCGACTTCGAACAGCTCCGACTGGCCACAGAAGACAGCAAAAAGGTGCCCACGGCGTTCATGCTGACCATAGGCAATCTGGCTTGGCGACAGGCCCGCGCACAGTTCAGCAGCAACTTCCTGGCATGTGCCGGCTACAAAATCATCGACAACCTTGGTTTCGATACTGTAGAAGAAGGCGTTGACGCTGCCTTGAAGGCCAATGCCGACATCGTGGTGCTGTGCTCAAGCGACGACGAATACGCCACTTATGCCGTCCCGGCATTCCAGTATCTGGACAACCGCGCCATGTTTATCGTGGCCGGAGCACCCGCTTGCATGGACGAACTCAAGGCCGCCGGCATAGAGAACTTCGTGCATGTGAAGTGCAACGTGCTGGAAACTCTCCAAGAGTATAACAAGAAGTTAGGAATATAAGTATTACTGCAATGAGAAAGAATTTTAAAGACATAGACATATTTGCCGGCATCAAGGCCACCGACGGCAGCCAGTGGCAGAAAGACAACGGCATCAAATACAACTGGAAGACACCAGAACACATAGAGGTGAAGCCCGCCTACACCAAGGAAGACCTTGAAGGGATGGAGCACCTCGACTTTGCAGCAGGCATCCCCCCCTTCCTGCGCGGCCCGTATTCTATGATGTATCCCTTCCGCCCGTGGACCATCCGCCAGTATGCTGGCTTCTCCACAGCCGAAGAGTCCAACGCATTCTATCGCCGCAACCTTGCTTCGGGACAAAAAGGTCTGTCTGTGGCCTTTGACCTGCCCACCCACCGTGGCTACGACCCCGACAATGAGCGCGTGGTAGGCGATGTGGGTAAGGCCGGAGTGTCCATCTGCAACGAGGAAAACATGAAGGTGCTCTTCGACGGCATTCCTCTCAACAAGATGTCGGTGTCCATGACCATGAACGGTGCCGTGCTTCCCATCCTCGCCTTCTACATTGTGGCAGGTTTGGAGCAGGGAGCCAAGCTGGAAGAGATGGCCGGAACCATACAGAACGACATCCTCAAGGAGTTCATGGTGCGCAACACCTATATATATCCGCCTGCATTCTCGATGAAAATCATTGCCGACATCTTCGAGTACACGTCGCAGAACATGCCGAAGTTCAACTCCATATCCATCTCGGGCTACCACATGCAGGAAGCCGGAGCCACAGCCGACATCGAGCTGGCCTACACCTTGGCCGACGGAATGGAGTACATCCGTGCCGGTGTGAACGCCGGTATCGACATCGACGCGTTCGCTCCTCGCCTGTCGTTCTTCTGGGCCATCGGCGTAAACCACTTCATGGAGATTGCAAAGATGCGCGCCGCACGTGTGCTGTGGGCAAAGATTGTCAAGAGCTTCGGTGCAAAGAACCCCAAGTCAATGGCTCTGCGCACCCACTCACAGACTTCGGGATGGTCGCTGACTGAGCAGGATCCTTACAACAACGTGGGACGTACTTGCATCGAAGCCATGGCCGCAGTGCTCGGACACACGCAGTCGTTGCACACCAATGCACTCGACGAGGCCATCGCCCTGCCTACTGACTTCTCGGCACGTATCGCCCGCAACACCCAGATTTACATCCAGAACGAGACCAAGGTGTGCAAACACATCGACCCGTGGGCCGGTTCATACTATGTGGAGAGCCTCACCAACGAACTTATCCACAAGGCTTGGGAACACATACAGGAGATTGAGAAGCTGGGAGGCATGGCCAAAGCCATCGAAACCGGAGTGCCAAAGATGCGCATCGAGGAAGCTGCGGCACGCACACAGGCCCGCATCGACAGCGGCGTGCAGGTAATCGTAGGTACAAACAAGTACCGCCTTGAGCACGAAGACCCCATCGACATCCTTGAAGTGGACAACACCGCTGTGCGCAAGCAGCAGGAGGAGTGTCTGAAAGAGGTTAAAGCCAAGCGCGACGGCGAGGCTTGCAAGAAAGCACTGGCCGAACTCACCGAGTGTGTGCGCACCGGCAAAGGCAACCTGTTGGCTCACGCCATAGAGTGCGCCAAGCTACGCTGCACACTGGGCGAGATAAGCGACGCTTGCGAAGAGGTAGTAGGACGTTACAAGGCAATAATCAGAACAATATCAGGCGTGTATTCATCAGAAAGCAAAAATGACAAGGACTTCGAGTTGGCGTGCCAGCTCACGGAAGAGTTCGCCAAGAAAGAGGGTCGCCGACCACGTGTGTTCATCGCAAAGATGGGACAGGACGGCCACGACCGTGGTGCAAAGGTAGTAGCAACGGGCTATGCCGACTGCGGCTTTGACGTTGACATGGGACCGTTGTTCCAGACTCCGGCCGAAGCAGCGCGTGAGGCAGTAGAGAACGACGTGCATGTTGTGGGCGTTTCTTCGCTCGCCGCAGGTCACAAGACCCTTGTTCCGCAGCTCATAGACGAGCTTAAGAAACTCGGACGCGAGGACATAATGGTAATAGCCGGCGGTGTGATACCTGCCCAGGACTACGATTTCCTCTACAAAGCTGGCGTTGCAGCCATCTTCGGCCCCGGTACTTCTGTGGCCAAGGCTGCCGTTGAGATGATGAAGATTCTGTTGGAAAAGGAATAATCCGCAAAAATAGTATTCCACTTACAACCCAAAGCGTGGAGCGTCATTTCCCAATGGCACTCCACGCTTTTTTATAAAAACAGCAATATAGCTTAGTTGTCAAAGTATCTTAAGATACTTGACGATGTATCTTAAGATACTTGACGATGTATCTTAGGATACTTTTTTCATGCCCTTTTGTGAAGTAGGCTTCGTTGGGCAATGAAGCCTACTTCATCGTCTATCGCAATAGGCTTCGATGGGCAATGAAGCCTGTTGCGTTTTTATTGCTGTCCGCCACCCCCAAAAAAGAACATAAACTTCCTGCCTGGAAAAGCAGAAAATCGATGCGATGCGACAAATCGGCGTGGCATACGGAAGAGGCCAAAAGGCCAAGACAACGAATTTGATGTGGATGAGATAAAACAATCAGCAAAACAACAAACACAGGCGGCATTTACATGTCGCCTTTTTCTAAGCCTAAAGGTTGAGTTAAGGATGAATGTTGTCAGAAACAGCGTCTGCACTGTCGAGAAAACCTGCGCGAAAGGCTTGTAGCATGATGACGGCTCCATTCCTTGTCGGAAAGACGCTGGAAACACTGTTTCTGGCATTACTCCGAACGGAAAGATGCTGGAAACACTGTTTCTTGCACTACTCCGAACGGGAAGACGCTGGAAACACTGTTTCTTGCATCACTCCGAACGGGAAGACGCTGGAAACGCTGTTTCTTGCACTACTCCAACCGAGAAGATGCTGGAAACACTGTTTCCTGCACCACTCCGAACGGGAAGACGCTGGAAACACTGTTTCTGCGTTCTATCCAAAGGGAGTGGGAAAGGAAACGATGTGACTGGCCTGTTCCGGCAGAATACATTAACGGAAACAATGTTGTGGTGACTAAGCAATCTGTCTCGACTACAAATTTTGCCACAGCGTCTGCTCCATAAATCCCGTGGCCCTTTTCTATCGAAATCCTGATGACCATGGAGAGGATAAACAGTCGAGTTGTGAGCGTAAAAGACACTTTCCGAGCAAAACACGGGGTTAAATAACATTAACAAAGCAATTCAAATGTTCTCTTTCGGCTTTATTTGTTTATTTTTGTATAGCCTTTTCGCAGATTGCGGCAGAGAGGCAGTAGCACTTCCTGAGGCTACAGGTCGCTGCTTCAGGCATTATTTACACACTGAGACGTACACATATTATTAACTGTCAAAACACATATAATTAACATGAAACCAACTTTATTACTCTTGGCGGCTGGTATGGGCAGCCGTTACGGTGGTCTGAAGCAGCTGGATGGCCTCGGCCCCAACGGTGAAACCATCATGGACTATTCCATCTATGACGCCATCAAGGCAGGATTCGGCAAAATCGTGTTCGTAATCCGCAAGGACTTTGAAAAAGATTTCAAGGAGAAGATTCTGAGCAAGTACGAGGGACACATTCCTGCCGAACTTTGCTTCCAGAGCCTCGACGCTCTGCCTGAAGGATTTGAGTGTCCGAAAGACCGTGT
>CAVAQY010000031.1:0-29311 GCA_963590865.1 Bacteroidaceae bacterium
CCAACGACCCCCTGATTAACAGTCAGGTGCTCTAACCAACTGAGCTATTGAAGCAGAATGTGCAACTCGTTCTGAAATTGCGATGCAAAGGTAATGCGTTTTTGTAAAACCGCCAAGACTTTTGCCCTAAATTTTAGTTTTCCTGATTAAAAAACTGCAATTTGGCCGTTTCGTGTGTCCTTTTTTAATCGCAAAGATGTAATTTTGCAGCGAAACAAGGCTCACGTCCGGTTTCCCGAATCCACTTGCCGGGACTTGTGGCAAACGGTTGCCGGATAGGGCTTGTCCATGTAATAAGTAGGTGTTTAAAGTATAATAGACACCTGCTGACCCATAAATGTATACGAATAATTTTTGAATACATACTTAAAGACAGTTATAGATGAAAAGAAGACTGCTATTTCTGCTGATGCTCTGCACGGCTTTGACAGCCGCACAGGCTCAGAAGTCGAAAAACCACAATTTTGAGGTGGCAAAAAATCTCGACTTGTTCAACAATATATACAAGTATCTCGACCTGATGTATGTTGACACGCTCAACCCCGGCGAGGTGATAGGCAACGGAATAAACTCCATGCTGCGCAGTCTGGACCCATACACAGAATACTATCCCGAGAACAAGACGCGCGACCTGAAGATGATGCTCACGGGCAAATATGCCGGAATAGGTGCGCTGATACGCTATCATCAGCGGCTCAAGAACGTGGTGATTGACGAGCCGTATGCAGGAATGCCCGCCGCAGAAGCGGGACTGCGCAAGGGAGACATAATAATAAGCATAGACGACACGCTCATGGCCGACAAGAACGTGAGCTATGTGAGCAGCCACCTGAGGGGAGATGCCGGTTCGAGTTTCATGCTCAAGGTGAAACGTCCGTCAACGGGAAAGGTTATGTCACTGAAGATAACCCGCCGCAACATAAAACTGCCCGAGCTGCCGTACTACGGTATGCTCGACGGGGGCAAAACAGGCTACATAAGCTTCAACAGCTTTACCGAAGGCTGCGCAAAGGACATGCGCCGTGCCTATGTGGACCTGCGCAAGCAGGGGGCGGAGAGTCTTGTGCTCGACCTGCGGGGCAACGGAGGCGGTTCGCTGTCGGAGGCGATAGACATTATAAACATGTGGGTGCCGAAAGGCATGACGCTTGTGGAAACGCGAGGGAAGCTGAAACGGGCCAACAGAACCTACAAGACGCGGCTGGAACCCATTGATACGGTGATGCCGATAGTGGTGTTGGTAAACGGCGAGACGGCCAGCGCGAGCGAGATAACCAGCGGTTCGCTGCAAGACTTGGACAGGGGCGTGGTGCTCGGCACCCGTACCTACGGCAAGGGACTGGTGCAGGTGCCGATGGACCTGCCCTACAACTGTAACATGAAGCTCACCACGAGCAAGTACTACATACCGAGCGGCCGCTGCATACAGGCCATCAACTACAAGCATAGCGGCGGCGGATATACGGAGCACATACCGGACAGTCTGACAAAGGAGTTCCACACGAGAAACGGACGTGCGGTAAGGGATGGCGGAGGAATAAAGCCCGATGTGGAAGTGAAACCCGACACGATGCCGAACATAGCCGTATACCTTGACCGGATGGATTCTACCGAGGTGATGTTCGACTATGTGGTGGACTACATCGCCGCACATCCCACCATAGCTTCGCCACGCGACTTCCATCTGTCGGACGCAGACTTCGAGGAATTCAAGCAGAGGGCTGTGAAAAGCGGTTTTTCCTACGACCCCGTAAGCGGCAAGATGCTTGACGAACTGGTGAAGACGGCCAAGTTTGAGGGCTACTACGAGAGTGCGAAGACGGAGTTTGACAATCTCAAGGCAAAGCTCAAGCACGACGTGGCGCGGGACATAGAACAGGAAAAGGAAACTCTGCGCACCATGATAGAGCAGGACATCATTGCCGCATACTATTATCAGGCAGGAGCGATAGAGGCCAGTCTGGCAAAGGACAAGATGCTCGGCGAGGCCGTGAAACTGCTTGGCGACAAGGATGCCTATGCCCGGCTGCTGAAGCCTGCGGCAAAGGAGTGACTTGTGAATTCTGTAAATCACCGCCGCAGCAAACAAAATCGCCAAGTTGTCATTCGCAGTCGCTAAAAGACGGTGAAAAGACGATGAAAAAACTGCGGAAAAAGCATTTTGAAGGCTGAAAACTTGCGAGTTGCGTTATTTATTCGTACTTTTGCAGCGTTCAGTGGAATGAGGGGCTTCTCGAAAGTCCCTCATTTTCTTTTTATAAATTCATTAGGACGTATGATAGACAAGAACATTGTCAAGACTATTGTCGACGAGTGGCTGCAAGGCAACGAGTATTTTCTGGTGGACATCACGTTCACTCCCGACAGCCGCATCGTGATTGAGATAGACCATGCCGACGGAGTGTGGATAGAAGACTGCGCCGAACTGAGCCGTATGTTGCAGGAACGCCTCGGCGACGAGCTGGGCGACTACGAGCTGGAGGTGGGTTCGGCAGGCATAGGCCAACCCTTCAAGGTCAGACAGCAATACGTCAACCATGTGGGCAAGGAAGTTGAGGTGCTCACCATAGACGGAAAGAAAGTGCAAGGCGTGCTGAAGGCCGTGGAGGACGACAACTTCGTGCTGACAGTCAAAGAGAAGCAGAAGGTGGAGGGAAAGAAACGCCCCGTAATGGCCGACGTTGACTACACCTATGGCATGGACAAAGTGAAATATACCAAATACCTTTTAAGTTTTAAGTAGGAACTATGGCAAAGAAAGAAGAGAAGGGTCCCAGCATGATAGAGACCTTCCAGGAGTTCAAAGAGACCAAAAACATCGACCGCACCACGCTGGTGAGCGTGCTTGAGGAGAGTTTCCGCAACGTGATAGCCAAACTTTTCGGCAGCGACGAGAACTTCGACGTTATCGTGAACCCCGACAAAGGTGACTTCGAGATACACCGCAACCGTGTGGTTGTGGACAACGGTGCCGTGGAGGACGAAAACAAGCAGATTTCTCTGGCCGACGCACAGAAGATAGAACCCGACTACGAGATAGGCGAAGAGGTGAGCGAGGAGGTGAACTTCAGCAAGTTCGGCCGCAGAGCCATACTCAACCTGCGCCAAACCCTGGCTTCCAAGATACTGGAACTGGAGCACGACTCACTTTACAACAAGTATAAGGACAAGGTGGGACAGATAATGAGCGCCGAAGTATACCAGATGTGGAAGCGTGAAGTGCTGCTCATCGACGACGAAGGCAACGAACTGCATCTGCCGAAGTCCGAACAGATACCGTCGGATGTGTATCACAAGGGCGAAACGGTAAGAGCCGTGGTGGCACGTGTGGACAACGAAAACAACAACCCGCGCATCATACTGAGCCGCACCAGCCCGATGTTCCTCGAAAGACTGCTTGAGGCTGAAGTGCCGGAGATAAACGACGGACTGATAACCATACGCCGTGTGGCACGTATGCCGGGCGAACGCGCCAAGATTGCCGTGGAGAGCTACGACGACCGCATCGACCCGGTTGGAGCCTGCGTGGGAGTGAAGGGAAGCCGTGTTCACGGTATTGTGCGTGAGTTGGGCAACGAGAACATCGATGTCATCAACTACACCAGCAATATCCAGCTGTTTATCCAGCGCGCACTTAGCCCTGCCAAGGTGACGAGCATAAACATCGACAACGAAAACCGCAAGGCAGAGGTTTATCTGCAGCCCGAAGAGGTGTCGCTGGCCATCGGACGTGGCGGTATGAACATCAAACTGGCTTCAATGCTCACGGAATATACCATCGACGTGTTCCGCGTGGTGAACGAAAGTGAGGCAGACGAAGACATTTACCTCGACGAATTTGCCGACGAAATAGACACTTGGGTAATCGATGCCATCAAGGCCATCGGTCTCGATACGGCAAAGGCTGTGCTCAACGCACCGCGTGAGATGCTTATCGAGAAGGCTGACTTGGAGGAAGAGACCGTTGACAACCTGTTAAAGGTGCTCAAGGCCGAATTTGAAGGGTAAGTAGTGAAACGTAATTCATAATGCATATATTATGAGTTGGCGGAATTGAGAACAAAAGAACAAGGCAAACGGTAATTGTGCATTGTGCATTATGAATGGATAAGAATTTATGGGCATAAGATTAAATAAAGCATTAACAGAACTGAACATAGGACTTCAAACTGCGGTTGATTTCCTAAAGAACAAGAAAGGCTTGGGAGAGATAAAGGACAACGCCAACCTGACCACCAAGATTTCCGACGAGCAGTATCAGGCTCTTGTCAACGAGTTTAAGGGTGACAAGGACGTGAAAAACGAGGCGGAAAAAATCTTCGCCAAGAAAGCCAAGGAGAAGAAGGAAGAGAAAAAGGTGACCAAAGGCGAGGAACTTTTGGAGAAGAGGCAGCAGTTCAAGCCCGTGGGAAAGATTGACTTGGACAGCGTGGGAGCAAAGCCGGCGGAGAAGACTGTCGCGCCTGAACCCAAGCCTGAGCCTAAACCCGAACCCAAACCCGAACCCAAACCGGAAGTGAAACCGGAGCCGAAACCTGTGGCAGCACCGGAACCCAAGAAGCAGGAAGAACCTGCTCCGAAGCCGGAACCGAAGCCAGTGGCCCCGGAAAAGCCTGTTTCGCCGGAGACGGTGAAGCCGGTGGAGGCTTCCGTTCCCGAAACAAAACCGGAAGCAAAGCCCGAAGCTGTGGCCGAACCGCAGCCGTCCCAGCCTTCGGAAAAACCGGAAGAACCTAAACTGTTCACGCTGAGGAGCGAGACTAAACTCGCTCCCAAGGTCAACGTGCTTGGCAAGATAGACCTTGACGCTCTGAACCAAAGCACACGTCCGAAGAAGAAATCAAAGGAAGAACGCCGCAAGGAGCGCGAGGAAAAGAACGGTGTGCAGAATGGCGGCGAGCGCAAAAAGCGTGCCCGCATAGGCAACGAGCGTGTGGATATTGAGGCTGCAGCCAAGCAGGCGGCCGGTTCGAACGCCAAGAAAAACAATAAAGGCAAGGGCGGCAACCAACCTTCTACGGGTGGTGCCGGCGCGCATCAAGGTGGTGCAAACCGCTTTGGTGACAACCGTCAGCAGGCCGGAGGCGGCAAGCACAACCGCAAGAACCGCAACCAGCCCAAGCCGACGGAGGTGAGCGACGAGGATGTTGCACGTCAGGTAAAGGAGACCTTGGCACGCTTGACGAGCAAGGGTCAGAACAAGAAGGGTGCAAAGTACCGCCGCGAGAAGCGCGATGCCGTGCAGGAACGCCTCAACGAGGAGCGCCGCGAAGAGCTGGCAGAGAGCAAGACGCTGAAACTTACGGAGTTTGTTACCGTGAGCGAGCTTGCAACGATGATGAACGTGCCTGTAAACAAGGTTATCGGTACGTGCATGAGCGTAGGCATAATGGTGTCTATCAACCAGCGTCTCGATGCCGAAACCATCAATCTCGTGGCAGAAGAGTTCGGTTTCAAGACAGAATACGTTAGTGCCGAGGTTAGCGAGGCAGTGAGCGAGGAGGAGGACGATGAGAACGACCTCGTGCCGCGCGCTCCGATTGTCACCGTGATGGGTCATGTTGACCACGGTAAGACATCGTTGCTCGACTACATACGCAAGTCGAACGTGATTGCCGGTGAGGCCGGAGGCATTACGCAGCACATCGGTGCATACAACGTAACCTTGCAGGACGGACGCCACATCACATTCCTCGACACCCCGGGACACGAGGCTTTCACCGCCATGCGTGCCCGTGGAGCACAGGTAACTGACATCGCCATCATCATCGTTGCCGCCGACGACAGCGTGATGCCCACCACGCGTGAGGCCATTGCCCATGCACAGGCGGCCAACGTGCCGATGGTGTTTGCCATAAACAAGATAGACAAGCCGGGTGCAAACCCTGACAAGATACGTGAGGACTTGGCCAACATGAACTTGCTCGTTGAAGACTGGGGCGGTAAATACCAGTGCCAGGAAATTTCGGCGAAGAAGGGCGTGGGCGTTGACGCTCTGCTTGAGAAGGTGCTTCTTGAGGCAGAGATGCTCGAACTGAAGGCCAACCCCAACCGCAAGGCCACGGGTTCAATCATTGAGTCGTCGCTTGACAAGGGGCGCGGATATGTGTCTACGGTGCTCGTGTCCAACGGTACGCTCAAGGTGGGCGACGTTGTGATAGCCGGAACAAACCACGGTCGTATAAAGGCCATGTTCAACGAGCGTAACCAGCGCATGGAGAAAGCAGGTCCCGCAGAGCCAGCCATCATTCTCGGACTGAACGGTGCGCCTACGGCTGGCGACTCTTTCCACGTGATGGACAGTGAACAGGAGGCTCGCGAGATAGCCAACAAGCGTGAGCAGTTGCAGCGCGAGCAGGGCTTGCGCACGCAGACCCGACTCACTCTGGCCGACATCAGCCACCGCATAGCCCTCGGTTCGTTCAAGGAACTGAACCTTATCGTCAAGGGCGATACCGACGGAAGTATCGAGGCTTTGAGCGACTCGTTCATAAAGCTCTCTACAGAGAAGATAAAGGTGAACGTGATACACAAGGCCGTTGGTCAGATTTCGGAGAACGACGTGACGCTTGCCGACGCTTCCGATGCCATCATCGTGGGCTTCCAGGTGCGTCCCTCGTCGGCTGCACGCAAACTGGCCGAACAGGAGGGAGTTGAAATCAACACCTATTCCATCATCTATGACGCCATCGACGACATCCGTTCGGCCATGGAGGGTATGCTCGACAAGATCAAGAAGGAGGTTGTCACAGGCCAGGTTGAGGTGCGTGAGGTCTACAAGATTTCGAAGGTCGGCACAGTTGCCGGTGCTTTGGTTACCGAAGGCAAGGTTCACCGTTCCGACAAGGCTCGTCTCGTGCGCGACGGTATCGTTGTCCACACTGGCGACATCAACGCCCTGAAGCGTTACAAGGACGATGTCAAGGAGGTGGCAACGGGTCTTGAGTGTGGTATCAGCCTTGTCAACTTCAACGATATACAGCAGGGCGACATCATCGAGACCTTCACCGAGATAGAGGTACAGCAGAAACTGTAGGATTGAGAGGGGGTAAAGAGTATTGGACTTCACTTCCCGCCACTCTGAATACAACGATAAAACGGCAAGTCCCCGAATGGAAACCGTTTCCGTTCGGGGACTTGCCGTTCTTTTAGTGCGCCTCTTGCAGTGCAGGAGCGCACCTATATAGTACTGTTCAACGTTATTTTGCCAGACGGCCTATGATGTGGCTTGTTGAGGGCGTAGTGTCGAAGCCCTTGGCAAGCCCTCCTTGGCTCGTTTCCTTATAGAGCGACGGCAGGTCGTGGCCGGTCTGCTTCATCACGTTCACCACCTTGTCGAATGACACGCGGTGACTTCCGTCGGAGAACGATGCGTAGAGATTGGCGTCGAGTGCGCGTGTGGCAGCGAAGGCGTTGCGCTCTATGCACGGTATCTGTACCAGTCCGCACACGGGGTCGCACGTCATGCCGAGGTGGTGCTCCAGTCCCATCTCGGCGGCATACTCTATCTGCGATGGACTGCCGCCAAACAGTTGGCACACGGCGGCAGAAGCCATGGCACAAGCCACACCCACCTCGCCTTGACAGCCAACGTCGGCACCCGATATGGAGGCGTTGTACTTCACAATGTTGCCCACAAGACCGGCTGTGGCAATGGCGTTGAGTATGCGCTCTTCGTTAAATCTGTGACCCTTGTGTATGTGGTAGAGCACCGATGGAAGCACTCCGCATGCCCCACAGGTGGGTGCGGTGACGATGGTGCCTCCCGATGCGTTCTCCTCGCTCACGGCCAGTGCGTAGGCGTAAACCAGGCCTCGCGACTGCAAAGACTGCTTGTATCCTGTGGCTTTCACGTAGTATGTGGGAGCTTTGCGCATCAGGTTGAGCGGTCCCGGCAGCCGTCCCTCATGGTCGATGCCGCGCTCCACCGACTGCTGCATGGCCGTCCACACCTCCCCGAGATAGTCCCAAAGCTCGCGTCCTTCGCAGAGTTCCACATACTCCCAATAGCTGCGCCCGTTGTTGTAGCACCACTCCATTATCTCGGTCATGGTGTTCATCTGATAGACTTCGGGCGTGTTGAACATATCATCGTCGCCCTTGCCCTCCGACAGTGCACCGCCTCCGATGCTGTACACCGTCCATGTGTCCATCGTGCGCCGCTCTTCGTCGAGAGCCTTAAACTTCATGGCGTTGGGATGGAAAGGCAGGTTGGTGCCTGGCATCCACACTATCTCCACCGGTGCCGTATCCTTCAGCACATCGGTTATGGCCACATCGGTCATGTGGCCGCGCCCCGTAGCGGCCAAGCTGCCGTAGAGTGTCACCTCGAATGCCCTTGCCTGCTTGTTGCGCTCAAGGAATATCCTTGCCGCACGCTGCGGACCCATAGTGTGGCTGCTCGACGGCCCTTTGCCTATTCTGAACAGTTCTCTTAGCGATTTCATCCTGAATGTATCCTTACGTCCTGCCTTTGCGCTTACATTGTGCATTGGCAGTTTTATAAAAGAACTTGGTATGGTTTGAATCATGTGGAAACGCTTCAAACCATACCAAGTGACTTTTCTTTGTTACTTATTTCTTGTACTTCTCGGCCTGTGACTTGATAAGCTCGGTGTCGTTGAAGTAGTCTATGCGCATGGCGTGGCGCACCTCGTCCATAGTCGTTGCAGCCGTCTCGCGTGCTTTTTCCGTGCCGCGCTTCAGTATGTTGAATATCTCGGGGATGTCCTGCTCCAGCTCGTGACGGCGCACGCGCATCGGATCAAGCATATTGTTTATCACCGTGTTGAGGAACTTCTTGCACTTCATGTCGCCCAGTCCGCCACGGCGGTAGTGGTCTTTCAGTTCGTCGAGGTTGGCGTACTCCGGCCAATAGTTTGCGAAGTCATCGTCGGTGCAGAATGCGTCGAGATAGGTGAACACGGCATTGCCCTCCACCTTGCCCGGGTCGTCCACCCTCAAGTGGTCGGGGTCGGTGTACATTGAGCGCACCTTCTGCCACACGTCCTCAGCCGTATCGCTAAGGTATATGCAGTTGCCCAGACTCTTGCTCATTTTCTCCTTGCCGTCGGTGCCGGGCAGTCTCCTTGCTGTGGCGTTTTCGGGCAGCATGATGTCGGGTTCCACAAGCACCTCGCTGTATGTAGAGTTGAAACGGCGCACCAATTCGCGCGTGACCTCAAGCATCGGTTCCTGGTCTTCGCCGGCCGGTACTGTGGTGGCCTTGAACAGCGTGATGTCAGCCGCCTGGCTCACCGGGTAGCAGAAGAAGCCAAGTGGGATGTTTGCCTCGAAGTTGCGCATCTTTATCTCCGTCTTCACCGTAGGGTTGCGCTGCACGCGGCTCACCGTGATGAGGTTCATCAGATAAGTGGTCAGTTCGGCCAGCTCCGGTATCTGGCTCTGCACGAAAATGGTGCATTTCTCCGGGTTGAGTCCGGCTGCGAGGTAGTCCAGTGCGACCTCTATCAGGTTTTGGCGTATCTTCTCCGGATTGTCGGCATTGTCGGTCAGAGCCTGAACGTCGGCCATGAACACGAACATCTTCTTGTAGTCACCCTCGTTTTGCAGCTGCACCCTTCTGCGGAGCGAGCCGATGTAATGCCCCAAGTGGAGCTTGCCGGTGGGCCTGTCGCCCGTGAGTATCACTCTTTCCATTTATTCTTGTTTTTGTTTGTTTCCTGTTTGTGCCATGCCGGGCGGTGTCGTTTCAACTTCCTGAGCGCAGCTTGGCTTATGCAAAGCCAATGCAAGCGAGCGGAAAGAAAACCTGTTCTCAATTTCCCGAGTGCCGCTTGGCTTATGCAAAGCCAATGCCAACGAGCGGAAAGAAAACCTGTTTTCAATTTCCCGAGTGCCGCTTGGCTTATGCAAAGCCAATGCCAACGAGCGGAAAGAAAACCTGTTTTCAATTTCCCGAGTGCCGCTTGGCTTATGCAAAGCCAATGCCAACGAGCGGAAAGAAAACCTGTTTTCAATTTCCCGAGTGCCGCTTGGCTTATGCAAAGCCAATGCCAACGAGCGGAAAGAAAACTTGTTTTCAATTTCCCGAGTGCCGCTTGGCTTATGCAAAGTTAGTTGAAAAAAACGAGTATGGGCAATGTCTCTGTCAATAATCGCCATCTGCTTTTGAACATTACTAAATCCGAAAAAAATGAGTGATGAAACGCCCGTTGCACGAGATTTTATTGCGGCAATCTTTCTCGCCTTTGGCGAAAAACGAGTATTTTTGTGGATTAAAACAACGAACATTTTGGAACAACTACTGCACTACGTGTGGAAGCACAGGCTGTTTCCGCTTGAGCCGCTGACCACTGCCGACGGGCGGAGCGTGGAGGTGATTGACCCGGGGCTGCACAACGGCCACGCCGGTCCCGACTTCTTCAACGCCAAGGTGCGCATCGGCGGCACGCTGTGGGTGGGCAACGTAGAAATACACGACAGATCCTCCGACTGGTATGTCCACGGCCACGACCGCGATGCCGCCTACGACAATGTGGTGCTGCACATAGCCGGGGCGATAGACCGTGATGTGGTTGACGCACGTGGCCGCACAGTGACGCAGATGCGACTTGACGTGCCGCAGAGCGTGGCCGACAACTACCGTGCCCTGCTCTCTGCCGATGCCTATCCGCCCTGCTACCGCATAGTGCCGCAGCTGTCGTCGCTCATGATCCACTCGTGGATGTCGGTCTTGCAGACCGAACGGCTCAGCCAGAAGACCAAGGCGATAGAGCGGCGCGCTGACATGAAGGGAGGGTCGTGGGAAGATGCCTACTTCATAACGCTGGCGCGCAACTACGGTTTCGGTGTAAACGGCGATGCCTTTGAGCGGTGGGCGATGGGCGTACCGCTCAATTTCGTCGGCCGCCATGCTGACAATCTGTTCCAGATAGAAGCCCTCTTCATGGGGCAGGCCGGACTCCTTTCCGAAGAGTCCATACCTCTGCGTCACCGTGCAGAGGCATTGGGCGACGGCTATTTTATACGATTGTCGGCGGAATACAAGTATCTTGCCCACAAATTCAGCCTTGAGCCGATGGACTGCAAACTGTGGCGGTTTCTGCGTCTGCGCCCGCAGAACTTCCCCCACATACGCATTGCGCAGATGGCCAACCTGTATTATGCCGGTAAGATGGGGCTTGGTGCACTGCTTGAGTGCGACACGGTGGAGCAGTTGCGCGAGCTGATGCGCACACAGGTTACGCCCTATTGGGAAACCCACTACTCCTTTGGTTCCGAGAGCGGCAAGAGTGCCAAGCGAATGTCGGCACAGTCGGTCGATTTGCTTGTGATAAACACCGCAATACCCATGTTCTTCGCCTACGGGCGGCACACTTCCGACGAACGTCTGTGCGACCGCGCGTTTGAGTTTCTCGACAGTCTGAAGGCCGAGAACAACAATATAATACGTATGTGGAGGCAGTGCGGACTCGACGTGCGTACAGCCGGTGACAGTCAAGCTCTGGTGCAGCTGAAGAAGGAGTACTGCGACCGCAAGGACTGCCTGCGTTGCCGCATAGGCTACGAGTATCTTAAGAACACGCCTATGGCTTTCGCCCGTGAAGATTCCCACGCCCCACAACAACCATAACTATATTTACACTGAAAACATGAAAGAAGAGAAATACATATTTGAAGCCCGCATGATGGTGCGCGACTATGAGTGCGACATTGAGGGTATTGTCAACAACGCCAACTATCTGCACTATGCCGAGCACACGCGCCACCTGTTTCTCAAGCAGTGCGGACTGAGCTTCGCCGAGATGCACAGCCGTGGCGTCGATGCCGTGGTGGCCCGTATGAACCTGCAATATAAGGCGTCGCTGCGGTGCGACGATGAGTTTATTTCGCGCCTCGGACTCCGCAAGGAAGGTGTGCGCTACATATTCCAGCACGACATCTACCGCGCCTCCGACAACAAACTTTGCCTGAAGAGCACCGCCGAACTGGTGTGTCTCATAAACGGCCGGCCGGCGCACAGCGAGGACTATGACCGTGCATTTGCCCCATATCTGCAATGAATGGCATGGCTCCCATAGAGCAAGAGCGGCTGTATGCCATGGCGTTGACGCGCATGAACAGCTTCAACTTTGCCACTGCGCTTGCCATTTACCGCGAGTTTGGCAGTGCTACGGCAGTGTATGAGCACCGCAACTGTGTGGGTGATGTGGTAGATGGCTGCTCGCCGCGCTTTGTTGAAGCCGTGCGCCATTGGGACGAGCCGTTGCACCGTGCCGAGGTGGAACTTGCTTTCTGCCAGAAACACGGTGTAAGCATTCTCTCCATTGGTGATGACGGCTATCCGCAACGGCTCAGAGAGTGTGCCGATGCGCCCCTTGTGCTCTACTACAAAGGCTCAGCCGACCTCAACCAGGCCAAGGTGGTTTCCATTGTAGGCACGCGCCACTGTACCGTGTATGGGCAAGACCTCGTGCGGAAGTTTGTGGCCGACCTGCGCCAGTGGTGCCCACAGGTGCTCGTGGTGAGCGGTTTGGCCTACGGCGTTGACATACACGCCCACCGCAATGCGCTCGATTGCGGTTACGAGACCGTAGGTGTGCTTGCCCACGGACTCGACCAGCTCTATCCGCCACGCCACCGTGACACGGCCAAGGCCATGCTTTCGCAGGGCGGACTGCTCACTGAGTTTATGACAATGACCAATGCTGACAAGCCAAACTTCGTGCGGCGCAACCGTATAGTGGCCGGTATGGCCGACGCAACGGTGCTTGTGGAGTCGGCAAGCAAGGGCGGCGGACTGATTACCACGGGCATTGCGCGCAGCTACAACCGCGACGTGTTTGCTTTTCCGGGACCTGTGGGCGCACCTTACTCCGCCGGTTGCAACAATCTGATACGCGACAACGGAGCGGCACTGATAACCTGTGCCGAGGATTTCGTGAAGGCGATGGGCTGGGACGATGACGTTCAGTTGCAAAAGGCTAAGGCTGACGGCATAGAGCGGACTCTGTTTCCAGAGTTGGATGCCGAAGAACAGGCCATAGTGACTCTGCTTGGCAAGACCAACGACCTGCAGGCCAATATCATAAGCGTGAAGACCTCGCTGCCCATCCACCGCATCACTGCTCTCATGTTCCAGCTTGAGATGAAGGGAGTGGTAAGGCCGATGGCCGGAGGTGTGTATCATCTGCTCGCATGAGCTGTATTTTGAACCTTTAGAATGAAGATAGGAAACATAGAACTGGGTGAGAAGCCGGTGTTTCTCGCCCCGATGGAAGACGTGACCGACATTGGTTTCCGTTTGCTCTGCAAGCGTTTCGGTGCGTCAATGGTATATACGGAGTTCGTAAGTGCCGAGGCTCTGGTACGCTCGGTAAAATCAACGGTGGGAAAACTGACCATAAGCAACGACGAACGTCCTGTGGGCATACAGATATACGGCCGGGATGTGGCCTCGATGGTTGAGGCTGCCAAGATTGTGGAGCAGGCCAAGCCCGACTTAATTGACCTTAATTTCGGCTGTCCGGTAAAGAAAGTGGCCGGAAAGGGTGCTGGTGCAGGTATGCTGCAGAATGTTCCGCTGTTGCTCGACATCACCCGTGAGGTGGTGAAGGCCGTCAACCTGCCCGTCACGGTGAAGACCCGCCTGGGCTGGAGCAGCGACAACCTCATCATAACCGATCTGGCCGAGCGGCTGCAAGACTGCGGTATCAGTGCCCTAACCATACACGGACGCACACGGGCACAGATGTACACGGGTCAGGCTGACTGGACTTTGATAGGCGAAGTGAAGCGCAATCCGCGCATCACCATACCCATCATAGGCAACGGTGACATCACTTCGGCCGAGGAAGCCGCCGCCGCATTCGACCGCTATGGCGTGGATGCCATAATGGTGGGACGCGCCACATTCGGACGGCCGTGGATTTTCAAGGAGATACGCGACTATCTTGACCATGGGGGAGGGGCGTCCGCCTGTGTCGGTGCATCGCAATCCGCCACGGAATCGAGCCGCCAGCTTACACTAAGTGAAAAGATTGACGTGCTTGAAGAGCAGCTCCGCATCAACGTGGAGCGCATCGACGAATACCGGGGCATACTCCATACACGCCGCCATTTGGCCTCCAGTCCCGTGTTCAAGGGCATTCCCGACTTCCGCCAGACTCGCATAGCCATGCTCAGAGCCTCGACTGTGGACGAACTTGTTGCGATAATAGAGCGCACAAGGGAGATGCTTTGCGGAGGTAATGAGGTATAGCTTCGTTGTTCTTTTGAGTTTTTAGCGGACAGCAATAAAAACAACGTGGTACGATTTGCGGCTTATTCCAAATCGTACCACATTGTTTTTGTCATTTTGTAGCTAATGCATCAACGCGTCCTTGCGTTGATTTCGTGAAAGCGCATAGGTGCGGTCAGTCGTCAAGTGAGCCGAGAGAATTGGCCATCCACACCTCCATGCGGCCAGACCCACGATGGTTCCATGCATAGTAGGGTATGAGTGTGAGCTTCGCGTCGGACACTTGTATCCGTCCATCGGTGCTTTGCGACAGACATTGTCCAGAAGTGGAAATGGTTTTTATGCCGCCCATGAGCGCAGGATTGTCGTTCACGGTGAGCACGGGTTGTTTGGGCAGCACGAAATGGAATACGTCGAAGTTGTTGTCAGGCCATTCGGCGCAGTACACCAGCGGTCCGCGCTCCACTGCAACACGTCCACGGTCGTCTTTTACCTTTTCGTTGGCCACAACCGTGCGCGGTGTCATGTCGAAATGAATCTGTACCTCGTCGCCCTTGCTCCATGTGCGGTCTATGGCGAGATAGCCTTTTTGCAGTTCTCCGGAAACCTCCTTGCCGTTGACGGTCACGGTGTAGGCCGTTGACTTGCCGTCGCTGAACGAATAGAGGTTGCTGGGCACTACCTGTCCGCGCACCCATCCCGGTATGCGAACGAGCATACGGAAGTTGCGGTTCTTTGCGCGCAGCACTTTCAGGGTAACGTCACCTTCCCAAGGATAGCGTGTGGTGGTCTGCAAGGTAACGTCCTTTCCGTCCACGCTTACTGTTGATGTGTTGCCCATGAAGAGGTTTACGTAGAGGTCATTGCCGTGTACAGCATACACGTAGCCCGGCACGGAAGGTATGAAACGGCACAGATTGCTGGGGCAGCAGGCGCATCCGAACCACGGCTGACGTTCCATAGAACCTCCGTTGTTGAACTTGTACTTGCCGTCGCAGGCCAGTGGGTTGGGGTAGAAGAAGCGTCCGCCGTCGACACTCATGCCGCTTATAACTCCGTTGTAGAGTGTCCGCTCCAGGCAGTCGATGTATTTCGCATCGCCGTGGAGCAGGAACATACGGTGGTTGAGATACACCATCGATATGGCGGCGCAGGTTTCGTTGTAGGCGGTGAGGTTGGGCAGTTCGTAGTTGTCGCCGAATGCCTCGCCGGAGTGACGTGCTCCCACACCTCCTGTGAGGTAATACTTGCGTGAGACGATATTGTTCCATATCGCGTCAATGGCCTTTATGTATGTAGAGTCGCCTGTCAGTGCTGCCACGTCGGCCATTCCTGCATACATATAGCCGGCGCGCACGGCGTGGCCCACGGCCTCGGTTTGCTCAACCACGGGTTTGTGGCTCTGCGAATATGTCTGGCGTATCTTCGTCTTGCCACGATAGTCAAGCAGGAACTTGGCTTCGTCGAGATATTTGCGCTCGCCTGTGAGCACGTAGAGCCGCGCCAGAGCCATTTCGGCTATCTGGTGACCGGGCACCACGCACGCTTGACCATTGGCAGGTCCGACCTCGCGCACCACACAGTCGGCATAGCGGCGGGCGATGTCGAGGAATTTTCGCGATCCGGTGGCCTGGTAATGGGCGCAAGCAGCGTCGACCATATGCCCGAGGTTGTAAAGTTCGTGACTGAGATCCTCCTCCTTCTCCCATCGTTTCGTGCCAGCCCAGGGATGCGGCTTGACCGGATTGATGGTGCGAGCGGTGTAGAGGTAGCCGTCAGGTTCCTGTGCTGCGGCCACTATGTCAAGCACAGAGTCGATGTAGGCTTCAAGTTTCTTGTCGGGGAAGGTCTGGAGCACATAGCTCGCACCCTCGATTGTCTTATACACATCGGTGTCGTCAAAGGAGAACCCCATGAACTTTGACACGTCATAGTCGGCAGACGGATGGGCTGCACGCACGAAGTTTTCGTAGCGACCCTCACTCTGGCACTTGCTGAAGGCCAGTGGTATGGTCACTTCGCGTGCGGCTTTTATGCGTTGTCCCCAGAAGGTGCCGGGAGCGATTTTTACCGATGTGAACGGCACTTGGGTTATCGGATAGCCCGTGGAGGGCGTGGCTTTCTTGGCGGCAGCGGCATTTATTGTCACAGCCACCATGAAAACGGGCAACAGTGCTTTTATTTTCATGGTCGATGATGTTTGTCTTTTCCGGCATCCGCAGAGGCTGATGCCGGAAAAGCAGTGAGTTAGAACTTGTCCTTTGTTTGTATCTCGTCTTTCCACACGTGGTCTTTGGGGAAAGGCTGTCCGCCCCATGCCTTCACCTGTGTCCACGGTTCTGCCGGAGCAGTCCAGAAAGCGTCGGAAGCTGGCAGACCGAGAGGCATGAAGGCCAATGAAGCCATGTAGAGGCTACCGTTGTTGGTGTACCAGTCGGCTGTTGAGGGTTGGCTACCGCAGAAACCGATGGTGAGGAAACCACCCTTGTTGAAGTTGTTTTGGACGTCAAACATACGGTGCATCACCTTTGTAAGTGCGCTGCGCACTTGTCCTTGGCTCAGCTCCTTTGGCAACTGTCCGTACCAGGCCATGAGGGCGAGGGGTTGCATGGCTGCCAGACGGTATGGAGTGGAGCGTCCGATGACGGGGAAAGTGCCTTCGGGCGATATGAAGCGTTCGAGTATGATGGCGTGCTTCTGGGCGCGACGCAAGGCTCTCTTGTAGTATTGTCCGTAGTCAATGCGTGTGTTGGCTTTGGCGTCCACCATGTTTTGCAGCGTTTCGAGATACATGGCATGGAACACATAGCTGCTGTAGTAGTCGAAAGCGAATGTCGGGCCGTCAGCATACCATCCGTCGCCCACATACCACTCCTCCACTTTGCGTGCGGCGCTGTTCACTCTGTATGCGTCATAGGGCGCACCGGCCTTGGCAAGGAAGCTTTCTATGGTTGACGAGAAAAGCAGCCAGTTAGTGTAAGGGGGGTCTATGCGGCGCAAACGGGTGAACTCTTCAATGTAGCGTTGCTTGGTCACGTCGTCCAAAGGCTTCCACAAAGCATCGTATCCACGGATGAAACTCTCGGCGAGATAGGCTGCATCGACGAGTGTCTGGCCTTCCTTGCGCCAAAGAAGATAGTCGGGCGACTGTGGGTCAACGGCATTTTTGTAGCTCTGCAACGCCCATTGGCGCAACTGGTTGCGCTGTTTGCCCTCGGCAGTGCCGTCGTCGGGCAGCGAAATCCACGGTGCAATGCCGGCCATGAGTCTTCCGAAGCACTCCATATATGCCACACGGCGGTCGCGTCCGTCCCATGAGGGGCTCAGTTCCAGCTCCATGTTCTTCTGCAACTCACCCCGGCTCATGTTAGACAGCACCGGTTCGGCCATCCTGTAGGCCAGGGAGCACCAGTATTCACGGTCGGTTTGTACGGCAGTCTTCTTCTTTGCCTGCACTACTGTCTGCGGTATGGCCAGCAGAAGTGCAACGGCAACAACGACAATCTTTTTGATTTTCATTTTATAAGTCATTAGGTTAAACAATATTCCAAGTCCTGTTTTGCGGCATTGTCCTGTTGCCGCAACCGCAGTTAATGGCAAATATACGCATATTCGCAGGATAAAACAAACAATATGAACGGATAAGTAGCTGCAAGACGGTCAAAAAGCGGAGAAAGAGCGGACAAAGGAAGCCTTGCGACACATAAAAAGGGGGTTGTGCAAAGTGGCACAACCCCCAGATATTTAAAAGAAGTATTACCTTCAGGGCTTAGAAGTCCATGTGGTCGAGTGAGTCGTTGAAGTCCTTAGGCTCGTGGCTTCCGTTGTTCTCGCTTTCATGTCCTTGGAACTGACGACGCTCACCGTGCTCAGGACGCGGTCTGCGCTCGCCTCTTTCGGGACGCGGACGGCGTTCGCCACGGTCGGGACGCTCCCTGCGGGGAGGTCTTTCAACGTATCCTTCGGGCTTCGGTACGAGTACGCGGCGTGAAAGCTTATACTTGCCTGTCTTGGGATCAATCTCCATGAGCTTCACCTTTATCTTGTCGCCCTCCTTGATGCCTGCCTCTTCGACAGTCTCAAGACGCTTCCAGTCTATTTCGCTGATGTGCAGCAGACCGTCCTTGCCGGGAAGTATCTCGACAAAGCATCCGTAAGGCATGATGGAACGTACGGTTCCCTCGTAAACCTCGCCCACCTCGGGTATGGCTACGATTGCCTTTATCTTGCCCAGTGCTGCGTCGATGCTGTCCTTGTTGGGAGCACTTACCTGCACCTTGCCAACGCCGTCAATCTCGTCGATGGTGATTGTAGCTCCGGTGTCCTCCTGCATCTGCTGGATGATCTTACCGCCCGGGCCAATCACAGCACCGATGAACTCCTTAGGTATCTCTATCTGCACGATGCGCGGCACCTGTGGCTTCATGTCTTCGCGCGGTGCGGCTATGGTGTCGGTGAGCTTGCCCAGAATGTACTCGCGTCCGGCCTTAGCCTGCATGAGAGCCTTCTCAAGTATCTCGAAGCTAAGTCCGTCGCACTTGATGTCCATCTGTGTGGCTGTGAGTCCGTCTTTGGTACCTGTGGTCTTGAAGTCCATGTCGCCAAGGTGGTCTTCGTCGCCGAGAATGTCGCTAAGCACAGCATACTTGTCTTCGCCGGGGTTCTTTATAAGACCCATTGCAATACCGCTCACGGGCTTCTTCATAGGTACACCTGCATCCATCAGGGCGAGAGTACCGGCACATACGGTGGCCATTGACGACGAACCGTTGCTTTCAAGTATCTGCGACACGAGACGAACTGTGTAAGGGAAATCCTCGGGTATCTGGTTCTTCAGCGCGCGCCAAGCCAAGTGGCCGTGGCCAATCTCACGTCTGCCGACACCACGCTGTGCCTTTGCCTCGCCTGTACAGAACGGGGGGAAGTTGTAGTGCAGCAGGAAACGCATGTAGCTCTTGTTGAGAACATCGTCAACCATCTTCTCGTCGAGCTTTGTGCCGAGCGTACAAGTGGTGAGCGACTGTGTTTCTCCACGTGTGAAGATTGAGCTTCCGTGGGGCATGGGCAGCGGACTTACTTCGCACCAGATAGGACGAATCTCGTCTGTCTTGCGGCCGTCGAGACGGATGCCCTCGTCGAGGATGCAGCGGCGCATGGCATCGCGCATCACATCGTGGTAGTAGCGTTCCATCAGAGCGGCTTTCTCTTCCAGCTCATCCTCTGTAAGGTCGGCGTGAGCGGCGTTGTAAGCCTCCTTGAAGTCCTCGAGTATCTTGTCGAAAGCGTCCTGGCGTGCCTGCTTGTCAAGTGCCTGCTTGGTCACGTCGTAAGCCTTCTGGTACAGCTCGTCGTTCATCTGCTTGCGCAGGTCTTCGTCGTTCACCTCGTGGTCGTATTCACGCTTCACGTCCTTGCCAAGTTCCTTTGAAAGTTCGGTCTGCAGTTCGCACATTGGCTTGATGGCAGCCATGGCGGCCTTCAGTGCGCCAATCATGTCCTGCTCCGACACCTCTTTCATCTCACCTTCCACCATCATGATGTTCTCGGCAGATGCGCCTACCATGATGTCCATGTCGGCATCAGCCATCTGGTCTGTGGTCGGGTCTATGATGTATTCACCGTTTACGCGGGCTACACGCACCTCGCTGATGGGGCATTCAAAGGGAATATCCGAGCAAGCCAATGCTGTGGAAGCCGCAAATCCTGCAAGTGCATCGGGCTGGTCCACACCGTCGGCGGAAAGAAGCATGACATTTACAAAAACTTCTGCGTGGAAGTTGGAGGGGAACAGCGGGCGCAACACGCGGTCAACCAGACGTGACGTGAGTATTTCGTTGTCGCTCGCCTTGCCTTCGCGCTTGGTGAATCCACCGGGGAAGCGTCCTGCGGCGGCATACTGTTCTCTGTAATCTACCTGCAAAGGCATGAAATCTGTTCCGGGAACTGCATCTTTTGCGGCACAAACGGTGGCCAGAAGCACGGTGTTGCCCATACGGAGCACACAAGAGCCGTCGCACTGTTTTGCCACTTTCCCGGTCTCGATGCTGATGGTTCTGCCATCGGGCAGCGAGATGGTCTTCGTAATTACGTTCATCTAAATTAAAAACTTATTGTTTCTTGTTTCATCAAAAATTCGGGCAAATTTACTTAAAACCCACGTAACAAACGAAATAACAAGTGCATTTATATGCGTTATTCTCTTTTTTTATGATTTTATTATTCCTTGAAACGTGGTGTTCACAGTTTTGAAACAGCGGTCTCCGCTACTTCTTCTTGGGCTTTCTCCGTGCCCATCCCTCTTCCGAGAAGTCGGGTTCTTCCCCTTTCAGTTTGACATCGTTGCCCTGGAAAAACTGACGCCAGTCGTCCTTGCGTCCGCTTTCGGGCACTACGTTCGACTTCTTGCTGCGCTTTGCCGGTCTGTCAAACTCGTCGGCTGCGCGCTTTTTCGACCTCTTGTCAAACTTCTCGAAGCCAGTGGCCTGTGCGTTGCGGCTGCGGTCTTTTGCGTCAGAAGCGTTTCTTTCGCCCCTTTGTCCGCGTCTGCCGCCCCTGTTGCCTGCCGGTTCGTCACCGCTGTTGCAGCGCACTTCGCGTCCCTTGTAGCGTGTTCCGTCGAGAGCGCGCATCACGTTTTCAGCGTCTTCCTCCGGCACTTCGATGAAGGATATTTTGTTTTGCAGGTCTATGTGGCCAATCTCCTGCCGTCCCTGGCAATGTTTGTTCACATACTGCATGACCTCTCCGGGATAGAAACCGTCGGCCTTGCCCAGATTGATGAACAGTCTCTTGTAGCCCTGTTCCGCCGTTCTGCGCCTGTCCTTGCGGCCGTTCCCCTTGCCGCCGCGTTCTGCGCGATCCTCCTTTGAGGCTTTTCCGCTCGGCTTTTCTATTTCCGGGGCGTTGGCGTAGTAGGCAAGGAAGCGTCCGAACTCGCGGCTTACTATCTTCTTTATCACGTCTTCCTTGTCCATGTACTCGAAGTGACGGTTTATTTCGGCCATGAACGGAGCTATCTCCTCGTCGTTCACGTCCGATTTCACTATCTCGTCCATCACCTTGTACAACTGCTTGGTGCATATTTCCTTGGCCGACGGGATGGTTCCCTCCACGAATTTCTTGCCGATTTCCTTCTCTATGGCTTTCATCTTCGACCGTTCGCGGGTGTGCATGATGGCTATCGACGTGCCTTTCTTGCCGGCTCGTCCGGTGCGTCCGCTGCGGTGGGTGTAGCTCTCGATGTCGTCGGGCAGTCCGAAGTTTATCACGTGGGTCAGGTCATCCACGTCCAGGCCGCGTGCAGCCACGTCGGTTGCCACGAGCAACTGTGTGAGATGCTGGCGGAACTTCTGCATGGTCAAGTCACGCTGCTGTTGCGAAAGGTCTCCGTGGAGTGATTCGGCGTTGTATCCGTCGCGGATGAGCTTGTCGGC
Source organism: Bacteroidaceae bacterium (assembly GCA_963590865.1). Lineage (GTDB taxonomy): Bacteria > Bacteroidota > Bacteroidia > Bacteroidales > Bacteroidaceae > Prevotella. The sequence goes on from CAVAQY010000031.1 coordinate 21,637, forward strand.
CACCTCCTGTGTTTCCCGTTTGGTGCGGCAGAAGATTATGGCGTAGATGCGCGGATAATAGTCCACTACGCGTTTGAGGGCGAGGTACTTGTCCTTGGCGTTCACCATATAATATATGTGGTTGACGTTCTCGGCTCCTTCGTTGCGGCTGCCAACCACTATCTCCTTGTGGTCGTGAAGGTAGTTGCGGGCTATCTTCCCTATCTCGCGGCTCATGGTTGCGGAGAAGAGCAGAGTGTTGCGGTCTTCCGGCACGCCCTCGAATATCTCGTTGATGCTTTCGGAAAATCCCATGTTGAGCATCTCGTCGGCTTCGTCGAGCACCACGTTGCGCACGCTCTCCAGCTTGGCCTTTCCCCGGTGCATAAGGTCGATGAGACGGCCGGGAGTGGCCACGATAATCTGCGCTCCCCTGCGGAGAGCCTTTATCTGGTTTTCTATTGAGGTGCCGCCGTATACGGCCACGATGTTGATGCCGGGCATGTATTTGGAAAAGTCCTGCAGGTCGTCGGCTATCTGGAGGCACAGCTCGCGCGTGGGACTGAGCACAAGAGCCTGCGTTTCATGGCTTTGGGGGTCAATGCGTTGCAATACGGGTATTCCGAATGCAGCTGTCTTGCCGGTGCCGGTTTGCGCCAGAGCTATTACATCGTTACGGTTTCCAAGCAAATAGGGGATTACTTCTTCCTGCACAGGCATTGGGTGCTCAAAGCCCAATTCCTCAATGGCGCGGCGAATCTCTTCGCTAACGCCCAATTCTTCAAATGTCTTCAAACTAAAAATAATATATTGCGGTGTGTTCTGTAAACTCTACGCAATGTTAAACTCCTGTTTTGGGCGGATAGCTCTTCGCGGCTTTTTGTTTTTTTTATCAGGCATATTTCCCTTTCTCTTTCAGTCGTATAACCCACTATACTTCCTCGGGAAGAACGCAAAATCTGCCCGGCTAAAATTCAAAAATCCGCCAAAGGCAATTTATAAAACCCGCCTTACCGGCTGCAAAGGTAGTGAAAATAAATGGATTTGGCTTCCTCGACCTCCAAAACAGTACTGATTTTCAGAGATTAGAGCTACCTTTGCACTACATAACGACAAATGACAGACAAATGGAGATATGTGTTTTTTGTTCGGCCAACGACAGGATTGCGCACGAATACTTTCGCCTTGCGGAAGAGTTCGGGATGTGGTCGGCCCGCGAAGGCCACACGATTGTGTTTGGCGGAACGTCGTCGGGACTGATGGAATGCGTGGCCAAGGCGGCGCATGAAGCCGGAGGAATGACCGTTGGAGTGGTGCCGAGAAAGGTGGAAGAGGGCGGCCATGTGAGCGACAATATCGATGTGTACATTCCGTGCGAAAACCTTAGCGACCGCAAGGAACTGATGATGAACCGCAGCGATGCTTTCGTGGCTCTTCCGGGCGGCATCGGCACGCTCGACGAAGTGTTTTCCGTGGCTGCTTCGGCTGCCATCGGCTATCATCGCAAGCCGCTCGTGCTCTACAACATGGACGGCTTTTGGCAACCGCTTGCTGATTTGCTCGACTCTCTTGCGGCGAGCGGTATGGTGCGCGGCGAGTGGCGCAACCACATCACTCTGGCCAGCAACCTTGACGAAGTGTCGGCGGCTGTTTGTGGAATGAAGAATAAAGGATGAAGGTTGAATAACCGTAATTTCTCCCACATTATTTATATAGGGTGCCACGCAGATGCTCCACGTGAGGTTTGTTGCGTGTCCAATTCCTGTGCTGTTCGTGTCATGTTAAATTCCTTGTGATGGTAATTTTCCACCTTTGTTATTGCCGAATCGAATATAATTCTTAACTTTGCGGCCTAAATTACGGCAAAATACATGGAACTAAACGCATTGACAGCCGTATCGCCAATCGACGGCCGGTACAGGGGAAAGACAGAACCTCTCGCAGAATATTTCTCGGAATACGCACTCATACGCTACCGTGTGAGGGTGGAGATTGAATACTTCATAACGCTGTGCGAACTGCCTCTGCCGCAGTTGGCCGGCTTCGACCACAGCTTGTTCGAAACCTTGCGCGGCATCTACCGCAACTTCAGCGTGGCCGATGCGCAGCGGGTGAAAGACATTGAGAAGGTTACCAACCACGATGTCAAGGCCGTGGAGTACTTCATTAAGGAAGAACTCGACAAGATAGGCGGACTCGACTCCTACAAGGAGTTCATCCACTTCGGTCTCACGTCGCAGGACATCAACAACACGAGTGTGCCTCTGTCGATAAAGGAGGCTCTGGAAAATGCCTACTACCCCGTTGTGGAGCAGTTGGTGGAACAGCTGCGTGCGTATGCTGAGGAGTGGAAAGACGTGCCCATGCTCGCCAAGACCCACGGACAGCCGGCTTCACCCACACGTTTGGGCAAGGAGATAATGGTGTATGTATACCGTCTGGAGCAGCAGCTCGACTCCCTGAAGAAAACCCCGATTACCGCCAAGTTCGGCGGAGCCACCGGCAACTTCAACGCACACCACGTGGCCTATCCGCAGTATGACTGGCGCGAGTTCGGCAACCGTTTTGTGAGCGAAAAGCTCGGCCTGCAGCGCGAACAATACACCACACAAATAAGCAACTACGACTATCTCGGTGCTCTGTTTGACGCCATGCGCCGCATAAACACCATAATAATCGACCTCGACCGCGACTTCTGGATGTACATCTCAATGGAATACTTCAAGCAGAAGATAAAGGCAGGTGAGGTAGGTTCGAGTGCAATGCCACACAAGGTGAACCCCATAGACTACGAAAATAGCGAGGGTAACCTCGGGCTGGCCAACGCCATACTGCAGTTCCTCGCACAGAAGTTGCCCGTGAGCCGTCTTCAGCGCGACCTCACCGACTCAACCGTGCTGCGCAATGTGGGTGTTCCTATGGGACACAGCCTTATTGCATTCCAGAGCACGCTGAAAGGACTTGGCAAACTGATACTCAACGAGGCAAAGGTGGCCGAAGACCTCGACAACACGTGGGCTGTGGTGGCTGAAGCCATACAGACAATACTGCGCCGTGAGGCTTATCCGCATCCCTATGAGGCCCTCAAGGCTCTCACACGCACCAACAAGGCAATGACGGAAGAGACCATACACGACTTCATCAAGGGGCTCAACGTGAGCGACAGCGTAAAGGCCGAACTGATGGCCATAACGCCGCACAATTATACAGGAATTTAAAAAAACACAGTAAACAATAAAGTACATCTTACTGCACAGACGCAGTATGAACCTCGGGTCGGCAAGGCACGGGGTTCGCAACCTCTATGGAAACAGCCCGGAAGTGGGCTTGAACAATCATTAAACCATCAAAACAAAATGGCCGTGAGGCTTTAACAAGAGAACACTATGGAATTGGAAAACGAACAGAAACAGGAAGGACAGTCTATTGAAAAGAACGCCGGCAGCCGTGAGGGCTACCAGCAGTCGAACTCTTCGGACAGCAATTACTCGAACTTCAGACCCGCAGGACGCTCTCCGCGTCCGCGCATCCACAGTCCGCGCCCTTATGGCGACCAGGACAAGGGTTACTACTCAAAGGGCGGCAACGACGAAGGCGGCTTCCGTCCCGAAGGCTTTGGGTCAAATCTGCAGGGCGGTGCGCCAAGGCAAGGCGGCTTCCGTCCCCGCTACAACAATAATGAGGGTGGCTATCAGCAGCGTGGCGGCTATGGCGACCGTCAGCAGGGTGGCTATCGTCCCCGTTACAATAATAACAACGACGGCGAGCAGGGTGGCTACAACAACCGTGGCGGCTATCAGCAGCGCGGCGGTTATCGTCCCCGTTACAACAACAATAATGAGGGCGGCGAACAGGGCGGCTATCAGCAGCAGGGTGGCTACAACAACCGTGGTGGCTACCAGCAGCGCGGCGGTTATCGTCCCCGTTACAACAACAATAATGAGGGCGGTGAACAGGGCGGCTACCAGCAGCGTGGAGGCTACAACAACCGTGGTGGCTACCAGCAGCGCGGCGGTTACAACAACAACCGTGGCGGCTATCAGCAGCGCGGAGGCTACAACAACAATTTCCGCGGCGGTTTCCGTCAGCACACAGCCGACTACGACCCGAACGCAAAGTATAGCCTGAAGAAGCGCATAGAATATAAGGAAGAGCATCACGATCCCAACGAGCCGATACGTCTCAACAAGTTCCTCGCCAACGCAGGAGTTTGCAGTCGCCGTGAGGCCGATACGTTCATTCAGGCCGGCGTGGTGACGGTCAACGGTGAGGTTGTGACCGAACTGGGTACAAAGATTGTACGCACCGATGAGGTGAAGTTCCACGACCAGCCGGTGAAGATAGAAAAGAAGGTGTATGTGCTGCTCAACAAGCCCAAGGACTACGTGACCACAAGCGACGACCCGCAGCACCGCAAGACGGTGATGGACTTGGTGAAGGACGCTTGCTCGGAGCGCATCTATCCCGTGGGAAGGCTTGACCGCAACACTACAGGTGTGCTTCTCTTGACCAACGACGGCGACCTGGCCAGCAAGTTGACTCACCCGAAGTTCCTCAAGAAGAAGATCTATCACGTGTTCCTTGACCGCAACATTACCGCTCACGACCTGCAGCAGATACGCGACGGTATCATGCTTGAGGACGGAGAGATAAAGGCCGATGCCGTTGAATACTCCGACGCAGAAGACAAGAAGCAGGTGGGCATCGAAATCCACAGCGGAAAGAACCGCATTGTGCGCCGTATATTCGAGAGCCTCGGCTACAAAGTGACCAAGCTCGACCGCGTGCAGTTTGCCGGATTGACCAAGAAGAATGTCCGTCGCGGCGACTGGCGTTACCTCACAGAGGAGGAGGTAGACCGCTTGCGCATGGGAGCTTACGAGTAAGAAGATAAAAACAACACGCACAAAGGCACGGAGACACACGACAGGGACACACTGTAAAGGCAGAACCTCTGTGTGGCTCCGTGCCTTTCCATTACATAAAAGCATTGAAGACAATGGAGAAATTGAGAAGAACCAAGGTGGCCGACGTTCTGAAGCGCACAGACTTCGGTGCAACAGTTAACGTCCGCGGATGGGTGCGCACCCACCGCAGCAGCAAGGCCGTTGATTTTATAGCGCTCAACGACGGCTCGACAATAAAGAATGTGCAGGTGGTGGTAGACCCTACAGCCTTTGACGCCGACCTGCTCAAGCAGATTACTACCGGTTCCTGCATCAGCGTCAATGGAATTCTCGTGGAGAGCCAGGGCGCAGGGCAGTCGGTTGAGCTGCAATGCAAGGAAATTGAACTGTACGGCACGTGCGGAAGCGACTATCCTATGCAGAAGAAGGGACAGAGTTTCGAGTACATGAGGCAGTACGCCCACATGCGTTTGCGCACAAATACGTTTGGTGCGGTGATGCGCATACGCCACAATATGGCCATCGCCATACACCAGTACTTCCACGAGCATGGTTTCTTCTACTTCCACACGCCGCTCATCACGGCCAGCGACTGCGAGGGTGCTGGTCAGATGTTCCAGGTTACTACCAAGAACCTCTATGACCTGAAGAAGGACAAGGACGGCAAGATAATCTACGACGACGACTTCTTCGGCAAGCAGACATCGCTCACAGTGAGCGGACAGCTTGAGGGTGAGCTTGGAGCAACGGCACTTGGAGCCATCTACACGTTCGGACCTACGTTCCGTGCCGAGAACTCCAACACGCCACGACACCTTGCGGAGTTCTGGATGATAGAGCCTGAGGTGGCGTTTATCGACATGACAGACCTCATGGACCTTGAGGAAGACTTCATCAAGTACTGCGTTCGTTGGGCATTGAACAACTGTCAGGACGACCTGGAGTTCCTCAACAAGATGATAGACAAGACTCTTATTGAGCGTTTGAACCACGTTGTCAACGAGGATTTCGTTCGTCTGCCATACACGGAAGGCATCAAGATACTCGAAAAGGCGGTGGCTGATGGCCACAAGTTTGAGTTCCCCGTAAGCTGGGGCATGGACTTGGCCAGCGAGCACGAGCGTTTCCTTGTGGAGGAGCACTTCAAGAAGCCTGTCATAATGACCGACTATCCTAAGGAGATAAAGGCGTTCTACATGAAGATCAACGAGGACGGCAAGACCGTGCAGGGTACTGACGTGCTGTTCCCCCAGATTGGCGAAATCATCGGAGGTAGTGTACGTGAGGAAAACTACGACAAGTTGATGTCTGAAATAGAGGAGCGCAACATCCCGATGAAGGACATGTGGTGGTATCTCGACACCCGCAAGTACGGCACCTGCCCCCACGGCGGCTTCGGCCTTGGCTTTGAGCGTCTGATACTCTTCGTCACGGGTATGCAGAACATACGTGACGTGATTCCTTTCCCGCGCACTCCGAAGACAGCAGAGTTCTAAACCGTGGAGCATACGGGCAGCTTGACGCTTCCCGCTCCATGCGAAACCACACCCCACCATCCGCTTTGCCTCTGGCACACAGGCGGTCGGTGGGGCTTTTTTGTTGCTGTTTCCTGACTCAGAATGTGCTTGTGGCGTTTTGGTGCGGGGTGTAGAAACCGCCGTTGGGAGGCAAGTTTTTGCACATTTTTTCGTAACTTTGCAGTCAGATTGTACGGGAATAGGCAGGTGTGTCGTATTGTTTTGAGGGTAAAAAAGAGACATCTACTTGGACTTGGCTACGTTTTTTCGCTACGCTTGATTATGACTGTAAAAGACAAGATAGTTTCATTTTTGTGGCAGCATGTGCTGCTTTTGGTTTCATTGTGTATAATGACTTTCGGTGTTGCCGTATGTGTTCGCAGCATGCTGGGGTCGAGTGTAATATCCACGTTGCCTTATGTGTTTGAGTCGGCAGGTAAGGGAAACATTGCCGGAGTGCCGAAGTTGACCATCGGACAGTACACCTATGTCATGAATGCTGTGCTTGTGGCCGGCCAGATAGCGGTGCTCCGTCGCCGTTTCGAGCCTGTCCAGTTGTTCCAGCTGCTCGTCGGTTTCGTGTTCGGCACCCTCATTGACGTAAACATGGCACTCACTTCGTGGCTCGTTCCCACAGCGTTTTGGGCAAAAGTAGTGGCACAGGTGGCCGGTTGCACGGTGCTTGGCATCGGCATTGCCCTTGAAGTGCGCTGCGGTTCGGTCACTATGCCCGGCGAAGGCTTCCCTGTTGCGGTGAGCGAAGTGACGGGCATCGAGTTTCCGAAGATGAAGATAGCCGTTGATGTCTCGCTGGTTGTGCTGGCCGTAGTGTTCTGCTACGTGTTTTTCGGTGCGTGGCAATGGTACATAGTGGGCGTGGGTACGCTCTTCGCCATGGTGTATGTTGGAGCCGTTGTGCGTGTTGCCGGCAAACATCTTGGTTGGTTCGACCGTCTGTTGGCCTATCAGCCTGGCTTCCGTCGCTATGTTTATGGTCTGGCTCGCCGCATTTTCAAATAGTAATTCCCAGGCTGAACAGGCCGTCCTCATCCCGAACGGATCCCGAAGGCATCCCGAACAAAGTCAAGGTCAAGAATTTGAGAATTAGAGAATTATAGAATGCAGGAGGTACGGAGCACCCAGGACGAAAGAAGGTCAAGAATTGGAGAATTCGAGAACGCTGCGAATAAAGGTCAATGTCAAGAATTGGAGAATTCGAGAATTGGCTAATGTAGGAGGTACGGCGCCCCCGCCGTACCAAAACGAGGTCAA